>JBOICL010000015.1:0-5324 GCA_050740055.1 Stenotrophobium sp. | reverse complement strand
ACTGCAAGGGCGGCTCGATCATCCTCGCCTCCGCCAAGGAAGCCTGCATCGCCATCAACCTGCGCATCATCGACGCCGCCACCGGCCGCGTGGTCAACGCCACCACGGTGCAGGGCACTTCGCGCAGCGGCAGCGTCGGCCTGATCTTCTCCGGCGGCTCGCTGCCGATCGGCCTAGGCGCGTACAGCCACACGCCGATGGAGCAGGCGATCCGCCAGTGCATCGAGTCGGCGGTGAACTACATCGTCGCCAACAAGCTCTGAGGCCGATGCGCGTGCGCCTGCGCGCGGGCTGGGCTGTGTTCTTCGCGCTGCTGCTGTGCGGCTGCGCGAGCACGCCGCAGGTGATCAGCGGCGCCGGCGGTGCGGGCATCGCGCAAGCGCAGGCGCGCAGCTCCACCGCGCTGCCGCGCATCGCCGTCGGCGCGATCATCGACAAGACCGATCCGGCCGACGAGAAATCCATCGCGCGCCAGTTGGCGCTGGTCAACGCATTGCACAAGCAGGGCGACCCGCTGACGCCGCAGGGCATTACCAGCGGTGTGCGCGACATGCTCACCACCGCGCTGTTCAGCAGCAACAAGTTCATCGTGCTGGAGCGCGAGAACATCAACGACGCCATGGTCGAACAGGAGTTCTCGCAATCGGCGCGCGTGGGCGACGCCACGCGCATCCCGATGGGCCAGATGGAGGGCGCGCAACTGCTGGTGGTCGGCGCGATCACCGCATTCGACGCCGGTGTCGGCGGCGGCGCGATCCCGATTCCGGTGCCGCTGTCGCGCAATGGCGACTACGGCATCCTCAACGTCAGCGCCAAGCGCGGCTACGTGGCGATGGACCTGCGCGTGATCGACGCCGTTACCGGCCGCGTGGTCAACAGTACCTCGGTGGAAGGCAAGAACTGGCATTTCGGCATGGACTTCACCGGTGTGTTCGGCTTCAGCGGCGGCGCCATTGCGTTGCCCGGCCTGCTCAAGTATTTCAGCAACACGCCGGTGGAAGAAGCGCTGCAGAAGATGGTGGATGCCGCCGTCGATCAGATCGCTAAGAACGCGCAGTGAGTTTCGTGGAATAGTTCACAGTAGCTGGATGCAAGGGAGGCACTCATGAAAACGCGAAATGTTTCTGTGGCGCTGGCGGTGATGATGTTTGCGGCTGCCAGTGCTTGTACGCACGCCTCGCAGGAAACCGGCGCCGCTGCGCCGCCTGCGACGGCCGCCGCCAACGCCAATGACGCCAGCCTGCGCGCCTTCCGCGATCCGGTGACCGGCAAGCTGCGCGCGCCGACGCCGGAGGAGTTGCAGCAACAGCAAGCGTCCGTGCCCGCCAAAAGCGTCGTGCCGCCGCCGCGCGTGATCTACCAGCCGGACGGCAGCGTCGGCGTGTTCCCGCATCGCCGCGACCTGATCAGGGCCGAAGTGCGCAAGGATGGCAGCATCTCCGTGCATGATGGCGGCGCCGCGCCGGATGCCAGCCAGCCGGTGCAGCAGCCATGAGCGCGCACAGGCTGTTGCTGGCGCTGCTGGTTTTCGTGTCGGCGTCCGTCCACGCCACGACCATCACCATTCACAACGACGACGCCGCGGGCCAGGGACTCAACGACACCACGCCCTTTACGCCGGTCGGCGGCAACAGCGCCACCACCCTGGGCCAGGCGCGCCTGAACGTGTTCAACAAGGCGGCACAGATCTGGGCGCAGAAAGTGGTCAGCTCGCAGCCCATCGTCGTGGGCGCCAGTTTTTGCAGCTTCGCCAGTTCCGCTTGCACGAGTCCCAGTCCGCCGCAGACCTGCACCAATTCGCAGGGAGTACTGGGCGCGGGAGGAGCAACCGGATTTTTCAAGAATTTCACCAATTCGCCGAAGCCGAATGTCTACTACCCGATGGCCCTGGCCAATGCCATCGCCAATCAGAATGTGGACGCGCGCGATACCGGAAACCCCAACAACGAGAGCATCGGCGTCACCATCAATTCGGACGTCGATACCAATCCCGGCTGCCTTGGGGGCGTGGGCTTCTACTACGGCCTCGACGACCAGCCCGGCAACAAGGCGGACCTTCTGCAAGTGCTGACGCACGAAATGGGTCATGGTCTGGGTTTCATTTCTTTCGTGGATGAAACCACCGGCAATGGTAGCGATCCCGGTAATCCCAACCAGCTTGGCATTTTCGACCAATTTATTTTCGACGAAACGCAGAGCCAGTTCTGGCCGTCGCTCACGGCGGCGCAGCGCGTCAGTTCGGCGGTCAGCAACGGCCATCTGGTCTGGAATGGCAGCAGTGTGAACGGCGCCGCGCATCTGCTGACGGCGGGAGTCACGTCTCCCGGCCATCATGTGCGCCTGTTTGCGCCCAACCCCGACCAGCCCGGTTCCAATGTCTCGCACTGGGATACCGCCGATCAGCCGGATCTGCTGATGGCGCCGGATATCACCGCCGACGTAATGCCGGTGCATGGCGTGGATTTTACCGTCTGCGCGTTTCTCGACATGGGCTGGCAACTGGCGCCGGGCGTGAGCTGCCCGGACAATCTGCCGCCTTATACGGGTACGAGCACTCCGCCAACCGCCAACGCCCAGACGGTGACCACGGCCGAAAACACCGCCAGCTTGGCGCTCACGCTCAGCGGCAGTTCGCCGGACGGCAGCGCGCTGACTTACAGCATCGTGACGCAAGTCTCGCACGGCACGCTGAGCGGCACCGCGCCGAATCTCCACTACACGCCCAATGCGAATTTTTCCGGTGCGGACAGCTTTACCTTCACCGTGAGCAATGACGCCGGTACTTCATCGCCGGCGACGGTGAGCATTACGGTGACACCGCCTCCCGTCCCGCCGGCGGCAAACGCGCAATCGGTTACGGCATCCGAAAATGCAGCCACGGCGATCACGCTGAGCGGCAGTTCACCGGACGGCAGCCCGCTCACCTATGCGTACAACCAGCCAGCGCATGGCACGGTCAGCGGTACCGGGCCGAATGTGACTTACACACCCGCCGTTAACTACAGCGGTGCCGACAGTTTCACCTTCACCGTGAGCAATGACGCCGGCACTTCATCGCCTGCGGCGGTGAGCATCACCGTGACGCATCCGGCACCGGTCGCGAACGCGCAGACTGTTTCGACTGCAGAGAATGCGGCCACGGTCATTACCCTGAGTGGCAGTTCCTCCGACGGCAGTCCGCTGACTTATTCGTACACCCAGCCAGCGCACGGCATGGTCAGCGGTACCGGGCCAAATGTGACTTACACGCCCGCCGCCAACTACAGCGGCGGCGACAACTTCAGCTTCACCGTCAACGACGGCAAGGCAACTTCCAGCCCGGCCACGGTGAGCATCACCGTGACGCATCCGGCGCCGGTCAAGCCGGTCGCGAATACGCAATCGGTTTCGACATCCGAGAATGTGGCCAGGCCGGTCACGCTGAGCGGGAGTTCGCCCGACGGCAGCCCGCTGACCTATGCCATTGCCGGCAATCCTGCTCACGGCTCCCTCAGCGGTACGCCGCCCAATGTGATCTACACGCCTGCGCAAAACTACAGCGGTGCTGACAGCTTCAGTTTCACTGTCAGCAACGATCAGGGCACCTCGCAGCCGGCGGCAGTGAGCATCACGGTCACGCCTTCCGGAGGCAGTTCCTCGTCCGGTGGAAGCTCATCCGGCGGCTCAACATCTTCCAGCAGCAGCGGAGGTTCTTCTTCTGGTGGAAGCTCGTCGAGCAGCAGCGGGTCTTCCAGCGGCGGTGGCAGTTCCAGCAGCGGGAGTTCTTCGTCCAGCGGAAGCGGATCATCCAGCGGCGGGAGCAGCAGTTCCGGCAGCAGTGGAGGTTCATCTTCCAGCGGCAGCTCTTCCTCCAGCAGCGGTGGTGGGGGTGGCGGCGGCGGTGGTGCCATGCCCGGCCTCGGCGTGTTGATCGGCCTCGGTGCGCTCAGGCGGTTGCTGAAAATCTGCAAAGGACCTTGATAGCCGCACCCGCCCGCGACACGGTGTTTTTGCGTAGCAAAGCGGGTGCGAGAGCGGGTGGCGGGGTGCCGACCTTAGTTTTAGTCACGGGCTTCGGGCGCCTCCCGCATCTATTGCCCTTCGGGCAAGCACCGTGTCGGCACCCGCTCCGGCTCGAATCGCGCCGAGGTTTGTTTTTATATATTGATTATAAACTAGTATTATCAATATAAATAAACATGAACGCCACTCGTTTCCTTGAGAGCGGGTGGCGCTTTTTTGCCGGACTCTCAGGGTTTCAGCGCATCGATCACGAGATCCGGCGTGAGGATTTGCGGTAGCACTTTCGGCTCGCCGCCATTCACGTAAACCAGGTACAGCGGCACGCCGCTGCGGTGGAAGTTTTCCAGCACGCGGGTGATGACCGGGTCTTCGCGCGTCCAGTCGCCGGTGAGCCACGCCACGTTGCGGTCGTGGAACGCCGCGTGCACACGTGCGCTGTCGAGCACGGCGTGTTCGTTGACCTTGCAGGTGATGCACCAGTCGGCGGTGAGGTTGACGAACGCCGTGCGTTTGTCCGCGCGCAGTTGCGCGAGCCGCGCTTCGGAATAAGGCTCCTGTCCGGCCTGTGAGATCGTTGCGGCGCCTGTGTTCGCGACGCTTCTGAGCAGGGGATGGGCCAGCAGCAGGACAGCGCCAGCAAGCGCGAGGATTTGCAGGATTTTTGCGACGAGTCCGCGGCGCGGCCACAGCCACAGCGCGAAGGCGATCAGCACCAGCCCGATCAGCACCAGCGCGGCGGCGTTGGCGCTGGTCTGGTGCGACAGCACCCACAGCAGCCACACCGCCGTGAGGTAAAGCGGAAAGGCCATCAACTGCTTGAAGGTCTGCATCCACGCGCCGGGGCGCGGCAGGAAGGCGGCGAGGCGCGGGAAGAATCCGAGCAGCAGGAAGGGCAGCGCGAGACCGAAACCCAGTGCGGCGAAAATCACCAGCGCCGCGGCTGGCGGCTGCGTCAGCGCAAAACCCAGCGCCGTGCCCATGAACGGCGCGGTGCAAGGGCTGGCGACGACGGTCGCGAGCACGCCGGTGAAGAAGGAGTTGGCATAGCCGCCGCCTTGCGTCAGCGACTGACCCAGGCCCATGACGCTGCTGCCGATTTCCACCGCGCCGGACAGCGCCAGCCCCAGCGCGAACAGCAGGTAGACCAGCACCGCGACGAACACCGGCGACTGCAACTGGAAGCCCCAGCCGATGGCTGCTCCGCCCGCGCGCAGCGCCAGCAGTACGGCGGCGACGGCGGCGCAGGACAGCACGACGCCCGCGGTGTAAGCCAGCGCGTGAGCACGCTGCCGCGCCGTGTCGTGGCTGCGCCCCTGCATGAC
>JBOICL010000014.1:0-24746 GCA_050740055.1 Stenotrophobium sp. | reverse complement strand
CGACGCTCGATGTGGACGAGCACATCGAGGTGATCCGCCGCGTGGTCAAGCAGGCCAAGGGCCGCGTACCGGTGATCGCCGGCACCGGCGCCAATTCTACCAGCGAAGCGATAGAGCTGACGCAGATGGGCAAGGATGCCGGTGCAGATGCTGCCCTGCTGGTTACGCCCTATTACAACAAGCCGCCGCAGGAAGGCCTGTACCGCCACTTCAAGGCGATCGCAGAAGCAGTGGACATTCCCATCATTCTCTACAACGTCCCGGGCCGCACCGGCTGCGACATGCTGCCGGCCACGGTCAAGCGCTTGAGCGAAATCCGCAACATCGTTGGACTCAAGGAAGCCAAGGGTGAGTTGGCGCGCATCCGCGAGCTGCTCGATCTGGGCCTCTCGCGCGATTTTGGAATTTATACCGGCGATGACGCCACTGCACGCGAGTCCATCCTCATGGGCTGCCATGGCGACATTTCTGTCACCTCGAACGTCGCACCGCGCCTGATGCACGAGATGTGCGCCGCTGCGCTCAAGGGCGACAAGACGCAGGCCGAAAAGCTCGACGCGCGCGTCGCCGGTCTGCACCAGGCCCTGTTCCTGGAGCCCAACCCGATTCCCGTGAAGTGGGCGCTCAATCAGATGGGCAAGATTCCGGCCGGCATCCGCCTGCCGCTGGTGCCGATGTCTGCCCAGCCTCAAGACCCTGTGCGCGCCGCGCTGCGCGCCGCCGGAGCGCTGTCATGAAAATTTCCTTGCTGCTGACCCCTTTCGCGGCCATCGCCCTGCTTGTCGGCTGCGCCAGCGGCGGCGGGCATTGCGCGGGCGAGTTCGACTACCAGCGCGCGGCCTCTCTGCCGGCGCCCAGTGTTCCGGGTCTGGCCGCGACGGCTTCCGCTTCCGCGCTGGCCATACCGCCGGAGCGCGGCAGTATCACGCCATATGCGCAGCGCGTCGCCGATGCGGGGAACCCGAAAGACAGTCACATGCAGTGCCTGGACGATCCGCCGAAACTGGTGCTGACGCCCCAGCCCGCCGCGACACAGCCCGCGCCGCCGCCGGCGGTGCCGAATCATCCCTGAATCGGTGCGCACGACAGCCGAGTTGCGCTAGAATCCGCGCCCCTCGACGGCGCCCCATGCCGCTTGATGGAACGATCACAAAACGGAGAGATGTCCGAGTGGTTTAAGGAGCACGCCTGGAAAGCGTGTATACGGTTTATGCCGTATCGCGGGTTCGAATCCCGCTCTCTCCGCCATTTTTAAGTCGCAGGTCGCGGAGCAAATTCGCACCGAAGACCCGAAGAGCCCGCCATTGCCGGGCTTTTTTGTGTGACCTCCGCTGCGTAGACTTGTCCGGTGCGGCCTCCCTTGCCGTCCTGGAATGACCTACTGGCCTCGGCATGCGCACTATATTTTTGACCGCTAATATTGATCCGCGGCGTCGCTGATGGTCTGGCGATTGAATCGCGAATATCTCTGTGCGTCTCGTCAATTTGGGAAGGGAGTCGAAAAATGTTTAAAACCAGACAATGGGCTGTAGCCGCCGCAGCCATCCTCGTCAGCGGGGCCTCGATGGCGGCCACCGACGCGCAGATCGCGCGCCTCGGCCATGACCTGACGCCGGTCGGCGCCGAAAAATCGGGCAGCAAGGATGGCGGCATCCCGGCCTGGACCGGCGGCGACATGAAAGCGCCCGCGGGCTGGAAAATCGGGCAACCGCGGCCCGATCCGTATATCTCGGAAAAGCCGCTGCTCTCGATCACTGCGGCCAATGCCAGCCAGTACAAGGACAAGCTTTCGCCCGGCCAGATCGAACTGCTGAAGACGATCAAGGGCTATCGCATGGATGTTTATCCAACGCACCGCTCCTGCGGCTACCCGGACATCGTGTATCAGCGCAGCAAGGAAAACGCCAAGATCGCAAAAATCGCCGGCGACGGTTTTGAACTCGGCAGCGCTACCGGCTCCGGTTTCCCGTTCCCGATACCTGGCAACGGCGTCGAAGCGATGTGGAATCACAAGCTGCGCTACGAGGGTCAGGGGCGTATCGAACCCAACTACACCATGCTCTCCCCGTCCAGGGGCGGCTCTGACTTCACCAAGATCGAATACATCGCCAAGTACCTGGTGCCGTTCCAGTCGCCCGCCACCAAGACCATCGCCGACGCCAAGGGCGTGGAGTTCTATTTCTACCAGACTACGACAGCGCCGCCGGCGCTGGCCGGCACGCTGGACGCCGGCATCTATTATCTGCAGAAGGTCAACGAGGGCTGGCAGTATTTCCCCGGCCAGCGCCGCGTGAGGCGCCTGTCCACCTACGCCTACGACGCGCCGCTGATCGGCCTGGAAAACACTTACTACGTGGACCAGGCCTGGATGTACAACGGCATGCTTGACCGCTACAACTACAAGCTGGTCGGCAAGCAGGAGATGTATATCCCGTACAACAGCTTCGCCCTGCGCGACGGCAGCCGTTTCACCGACAAGACCCTGTTCCTGCCAGACCACCTGAATCCCGATGCGCGCCGCTATGAACTGCACCGCGTATGGAAGGTCGAGGCCAATGTGCGCCCGGGCCAGCGTCACTCCGCACCGCGTCGCGTGTTCTACTTCGACGAAGACACCTGGGCCATCATCGTGGTGGACCTGTATGACGCGCAGGGCAAGATCCAGCGCGTGCAGGAAGGCAGCGTGACGCCGATCTGGGAGATCGGTGCCTGCGACGCCAGCCAGGATTACACCAGCTACGACCTGCCCAGCGGCCGCTACTGGGGCGATATCTTCACCATCGGCGAGCCGGAAACCGACTGGCTGGCGGGCAAGGATGGGCGTCTGAAGGAAGACATGTTCACCGAGGATTACCTGCGCAGACAGGGCACTCGCTAACCGCACCGGCGCCTGCCCTGGGAGCAGGCGCCGCGATTTAACCCGGCCACGATGCCGGCAAATCAGATCAACAAGCGCAAGGGAGAGAACAATGAGGCAGAAGTCGGCCGGACCAGACCGGCATCCATCGCACGCGGGCGCATCACCGCTTGCGCTACTGGCCGCGGCTGTCGCACTGGCCGTGCAGTCCGCACCCGCAGCGGCCTTCAAGTTCGATCTTGGCAGCGGATTTTCCGGTGCCTTCGACTCGACCATCTCCTATGGCGTGCAAATGCGCATGCAGAACCGCTCCTGCACCCTGATCGGGCAGGACAACGGCGGTTGCGCCACGCTCACCGCCGCCCTGCCGGAAGCCTCGGCAGACGCTTATTTCCTCAATGCCGACGACGGCGATCTCAATTACAACAACCACGACCTGTTTTCCGAAAACATCAAGGGCACGCACGAGCTGCTGCTGAAGATGCCGGACGACTGGACTTTCTTCGGCCGCATTTCGGAGCTTTACGACTGGCGCGTCGGCCATACCGCACGCACGCCGCTGGCATCGGAAGCGCGGCCCTACTCGGTCTACAACGTGATGCCGCTGGACCTCTACCTCAACAAGGACTTTGACTGGTTCGGCCGCAGCGCGCGCATCCGCGTCGGCAATCAGGTCATGAGCTGGGGCGAGGATATTTTTGTGCTCGGTGGCATCAACTCCATCAACGCCATCGACGTGCGCCGCTATCACGTCGCGGGCGCGCAGGTGAAAGAATTTCTGCGCCCTGCACCGATGGTTTCCATCAGCACCGACGTGGTCCAGAACGTCAGCATGGAAGCCTACTGGCAGTGGCGCTGGAACGGCTTTTTGATCGACCCTACGGGAACCTACTTCTCCAGCGCCGATCCGGCCGGCAAGGGCAATGATCACGCCATTTTCATCCCGACCTCTTCAATCAACGCCGGACTCGCGGCCAATAGCCTGGCGCAACCCCTGCTCGCCAGCGGCGCCATCCGCCTCGCGCCGCCGGGCACTGTCGGCGACCCGGGTGGCACGGGGCTCACCGCGCAGCAGCTTGCGGATCCCAACTTCGTACAGCCGCGCCTGGTCGCGGGCCTGACCAATCCCAACTTCGTGGGCGGTGAGGCGGCCTCGCGGCTGATTGCACAGCAGCTGGTTAACGCCGCCTTCAAAACCGGCACCGCCATCCCCCTGCAATCGGACTTCGGCGGCCGCAATTCCGGCCAGTACGGCCTCAGCTTCCGCTATCACCCGGACTGGCTGGATGCTTCCTTCGGCTTCTACTACGAACGCTTCAATTCCAAGATTCCGTTCATCAGCTACACGGTGGGCCCGGCTTATGCCACGGCCAATCCGCTTTCCGCGGCGTACCGGATCGACTACCCCAGCGGCATCCAGCTCTACGGCCTGTCGTACAACACCAATGCCGGCGACTGGGCACTGGGCGGCGAAATCTCCTGGCGGCCGAAGGATCCGGTGGCGATCGATCCCTCGGTGCCCACCGGCGCCAACGCGAACAGTGCGCACTACGCCTGCCTGCAGGATGCGAATGCCGGGCAACTCGGATTGCCGCCCGCGCCCCAGACGGGCGAGCAGAACGGCAAATACTGCAAGGGCTGGGTGAACAGGGCCAAGATCCAGGTGCAGCAGTCGGCCCTGCAAATCTTCTCACCCACCGAGGGCCTGGGTCGCCTGCTGCTCGGTGGGCTCGGCGCCAAGGAAGGCTATTTCCTGGGCGAAGTGGGCCTCGTGGACTATCCGGGCCTAGACCGTCTCGGCGGCGTGCCCTGGTCACTGCCGGCCTATGCGCTGCCCGACAAGTTCTCGGCGGGCTACACGCTGGAGAGCCAGATCACCTACCCGAACGTGATGAACCTCGGCTTCGACTGGCTGCCGCAGATCGACTGGTCGCAGGGTGTCGTCGGCAACACGCCCAACGCGCTGCCCTGGCAGGCGGGTGCGAAATCTGCGACGGCAACGCTCAACTTCAACCGGCACAATGTCATCACGGCGGCGCTGGCCTACAGCTGGTTTTTCGGCGGCGGCCCCGCCAACCAGACCAGCGACCGCGATTACCTGAGCTTCACCGTCGGCTATAACTTCTGAACATGACCGCAGTCAGGCTCACTCCACCCGCTCTTTCGATTTTGGCTAGATATTTGTTATATTTTATTTACTTACTATAATTATAGTAAGTAATATATAACAGATAAATTGCATGGAACCGGTAGAGCGGGTGCCGACACCGTGCTTGCCCGAAGAGTAATAGTCGCAGGTGGGTGGCGGCTCTCGATGCTTCAGTTCCAGCCAATCAGTCTTCCGGAAACCGGAGCTTCGCCGCTGCCAGCGCATCGGGCGCTTTTGCCGCCATCGCGCCCCAGAACAGCAGCAGAATGAAGCGCTCGGCCTGCCGCCGGATGTCTTCCCGCTGGTCGGGGTTCTCGACGTAATCCAGCGAGAAGAACGTCATCTGCCGGATCACCAGGCGGGAAATTTCATGCACGTCGGCGGTGGACAGCAGGGGCAGCCGCAGCGCGCCGAGGATGTCTTCGGCCATGTCGGCAGCGATGCCGTCCATCACCTGGCGCAGAGCCTTGCGCAGCACCGGCGAGGTGCCGTGCAGTTCGCGGATGCCGACGACATAGGCGGCGCGATGTTCGCTGACAAAATCCAGCACCAGCCCGACCGATTCGCGCACGATGCCCTGAGCTGGTTGTAGCGACTCGGCGGGATTCTTGATGTCCGAGAGCCGCAGCCCGCTCGCGGCCGCGCGCAGCCGACGCTCGCGCAAACCTTTGCGCAGTTCGGCACTGAGCTGTTCGATGATGGCCAGTCCCAGTTCGTCGAAATTATTGAAGTGGCGGTAGAAGGTATTGGGGTTGAGGCCCGCCTGCCGTGCCACCTCGCGCAGCCCCAGCGAGGCGAGGCTGCGCGTGGTCGCCGCCAGTTGCAGCGCGGCTTCCATCAGCCTTTGGCGCCCGTTCGTGGCCGGTTCCGGCGCTTTCTTGCTCGTCGATGAATCGATTAAATTCTTCACAATATCAATTAGATGATAAATAAAACGTCAGTGACTGTTACATTAGACGTTGACAAGAACGTATACGACCGTCTACCTTGTTCGTAGACGACTGTATACCACAGTGCGTTTGACCTGACCAAGGAGCATGCAAATGGGTACTGCCAACATTGACGATATTGCCCGCAGCAAAAAGCCGGCTGCGATACTGCCGACCCGCCGCGATATCAAATTCAATCTGCCCGCTGATCAAATCAGCGACTGGCACACTGCGGCTGGCCCGCATTTCACCGCCTTTCTCAACACCTTCTCCATCATCCTGCCTGTGGGCGAGCGCTTCTTCATCGACAGCGTGCGCGTCCATCGCGACCAGATCACCGATCCTGAACTGAAGCAGGCCGTTACCGCCTTCATCGGTCAGGAAGCGATGCACGGTCGCGAGCACGAGGAATACAACAAAGCCTTATTCGCACGGACGGCGATAGCACCCAAGTTCGAGCGCTTTATTGGTGGCCTCCTTGATCTTGGCAAAGAGCGTCTGCCTCCATCAGCGCGGCTGTCGATCACGATAGCACTGGAACATTTCACTGCCTTGCTGGCCGACAGCGTACTGCGTGAGCCGCGCATCTCCGAGGGCGCGGAGCCGCACTTTGCTGCAGTCTGGCGCTGGCATGCGCTGGAAGAAACTGAACATAAAGCGGTGGCCTACGATGTGTGGGATACGGTCATGGGCCGAGGCTTGCGTGCGTATGCCCTGCGCAGCGCCGGTATGGTCGCCGCCACCTTAATGTTCTGGACGCTGGTCGGCCCCACATTCGTGCGAGTGG
The DNA here is from genome assembly GCA_050740055.1 of Stenotrophobium sp. Taxonomy (GTDB): domain Bacteria; phylum Pseudomonadota; class Gammaproteobacteria; order Nevskiales; family Nevskiaceae; genus Stenotrophobium. The sequence continues at coordinate 18,024 of JBOICL010000014.1, read as the reverse complement.
TGCATAGCGAAGGCAAGCTCACCGACCTCAAGGGCTGGCGCAAGTTCTATCGCTACACCATGGGGGATATCGGACTGCTGCGCATGCAGCTCAGAGATTATGCGGATTACTTCCGCCCCAGCTTCCATCCCTGGGATCACGACAACCGTGAGTACCTCAAGCAGATCGACGATTTCGTCGCCGCTTACCCGTTGCCGGCTGCGGCCTGAGCCTGCTTCATTCAAGTCTTTCAACAGGAGTCATCGTGTCAAAACAAAAGCGCAATACCATGATGCCCACGCGCCGCGATGTGCATTTCAAGCTGCCCGCGGAAAAGATTTCCGACTGGCATCCGTACGGCCCGCACGTTGCGCATCTGGTCAACACGCTGTCATTGTTCTTTCCGGTGGGCGAGCGTTTCTTCATTGAGAGCGTGCGCAATTACCGCGGCCGCATCACCGACCCCGAACTGAAGAAAGCGGTCACCGCCTTCATCGGCCAGGAGGCGATGCACGGCCGCGAGCATGACGAATACAACAAGGCACTCTACGCCGCCGTGCCGGAAACGGTGAAGATGGAGCGCTTCGTCGCCAACCTGCTGGCGTTGGTGCAGAAGACCCTGCCGAAGTCCACGCAGCTCTCGGCCACCATCGCGCTGGAGCATTTCACCGCGATTCTGGCCGATCAAATCCTCAAGGACCCGCGCGTGCTGGAAGGTGCCGACCCGGCCTACGCCGCGCTATTGCGCTGGCATGCGCTGGAAGAAACCGAGCACAAGGCGGTGGCCTTCGACGTCTGGCGCGCGGTTACGCGCCGTAGCCCGCGTGAGTATGTGGCGCGCACCAGCGGCCTGATACTGGCCACGGCGATCCTGTGGAGCATCACCTTCCCGTTTCACCTGCGCATCCTGCGCGCACAGGGCCGGCTCACCGATTTACACGGCTGGCGGCAGTTCTGGCGCGGTTATTTCGGCGAGATCGGCCTGCTGCGCAAACTCGTGCTGCCGTGGGCGGATTATTTCCGCCCGGACTTCCATCCCTGGGATCACGACAACCGGCACCTGCTCAAGCAACTCGACGGTCTGACGGCTCAACTCCAGGTTGCGGCCTGATTCGCTGCGAGCAAGAGAAAACCAATATGGGCATGAAATCATTTGCCAATAAGGTGGCCGCCATTACCGGCGCCGGTTCCGGCATCGGTCGGGCATTGGCGCTCGAACTGGCGCGACAGAACTGCGCGCTGGCCCTCAGCGACGTCAATGAAAAGGGACTGAAGGAAACCGCCCAACTAGCGAAAGCGCATGGCGTGAAAATCACCACCGCAAAAGTGGATGTTGCAAACCGCGTGCAGATGCATGCCTGGGCTGATCAGGTCATGCGGGATCATGGCCATGTCAATCTGATCTTCAACAATGCCGGCGTCGCTCTGGCCGGCACGGTGGAAAGCACGGATTACGCCGACTATGAGTGGATCATGGGCATCAACTTCTGGGGCGTTGTCCACGGTACCAAGGCCTTCCTGCCGCATCTGAAGGCCAGCGGCGAGGGCCATATCGTTAACGTATCGAGCGTCTTCGGCTTATTCGCGCAGCCCAGCCAGAGCGGCTACAACGCCAGCAAGTTCGCGGTACGCGGTTTTACCGAATCGTTGCGCCAGGAACTCGATCTGCTGGACTGCAGCGTTTCTGCGACCTGTGTGCATCCGGGCGGCATCAAGACCAATATCGCGCGCGACGCGCGCATCAATGACAGCTTGAAGGATTTGCTGGGCGGTAATGCCGAGAGCAACAAGGCCAAGATAGAGAAGGCGTTCACGACCACCGCGGAGCAGGCCGCGAAAACCATATTATCCGCCGTGCGCCGCGATGCCCGGCGTGTACTCATCGGCGTTGACGCCAAGGGGCTGGAAGGCATGCAGCGTCTGTTACCCGGCGGCTATCAGAGAGTGGTGACCACGGCCTTGCGCGTAGCCAAGCGGGCCGCCAACCGGAAAGTCGATAGCTGAGCGGGAGTGGCCGCGATATGATCGCAGCCATGGCCAAAATCTCCAGGAAGCACGCTACGCGCATTAAAAAAGGCGATGCCGCAGCGGCTGCCGGCAAGGGGCGCATCGAATACACGGTGGATGAACTGGCGCGTACCGGGGAGACCACGGTGCGAAATGTCCGCGCCTACCAGGATCGCGGCCTGCTATTGCCCCCCGAACGCCGTGGCCGCGTGGGCATCTACAACGACGGGCACCTAGGCCGGTTGCGGCTGATCAACCATCTGCTGTCGCGCGGCTACACGCTGGCCAATATCCAGGAGTTGATGAAGGCCATCGAGGAAGGTCATGACCTGCGCCAGATCCTCGGCCTGGAAACCGCCATCTCCAGTCCCTGGAGCGACGAGGCACCGGTCTATTACAGCCTTCCGGGCCTGCTCAAGACCTTTGGCATCGTGTTCAGTCCCCGTCTGCTGGCCAAGGCCATCGAGCTGGGATTGCTGGAGCCGGACGGCCTGCGCTACCGCGCTCCCAGCCCGCGCATCCTGATGGCGGGCGCTGAACTGACCAAGGCAGGCATCGCGCTGGAAGATATGCTGACCATCATCGAACAGCTGCGTGCCAACGTCGAGCGCGTCGCCGACGAGATGGTGCGGCTGGTGGTGAAACTGCTCGACCGTTACGGCGAAGGCAAAGTTCCTCCCGTCGATGAAGTCCCCAAGCTGGTTGATCTGATCTGGCGTATCCGCCCGCTGGGCATGATGGCAGTGGAATCAGAGGTTTCGCGCGCGCTGGAAAAATCCGCCAACAAGTTTCTGGGCGACCGCGTCGTGCAAATTCTCGAACATCTGCATGATCCGCAGAAGGCATGACGGTCCGCAACCTACGCTAGCGCTTTATCTTTCCCTGATCCAGTTGTTGAGCGCGTATAGCCGGATGCAATCTCAGTTCTTGAGCTTGTACCCGGTTTTGAATATTGCCCAGATTGCGGTCAGGCACAGGGCCATGAAGATCAGTGTCATGCCCACGCTGATCGACATGCTGACATCGGAAACGCCGTAGAAGCTCCAGCGGAAGCCGCTGATCAGATATACCACAGGGTTAACGAGGGCGATCTTCTGCCAGAGCGGCGGCAGCATGTTGATCGAGTAGAAGCTGCCGCCCAGGAAGGTCAACGGCGTGATGACCATCAGCGGCACGATCTGGAGTTTCTCGAAGCCGTCTGCCCAGACGCCGATGATGAAACCGAACAGGCTGAAAGTCACGGCGGTGAGCACCAGGAAGAAGATCATCCACAAGGGATGGATGATCTGGTAGTCCACGAACAGCCGGGCGGTGAGCAGGATGAGCGCGCCCAGGATGACCGACTTGGTGGCCGCGGCGCCGACATAGCCAGTGACCGCTTCGATGTAGGAAACCGGCGCCGAGAGTAGTTCGTAGATCGTGCCCGACCACTTGGGCATGTAGATGCCGAAAGAGGCATTGGAGATGCTCTCGCTCAGCAGCGACAGCATGATCAGGCCGGGAATAATGAAGGCACCGTAGCTGACCCCGCCGATCTGGCCCATGCGCGAGCCAATCGCCGCGCCGAACACCACGAAGTAGAGTGAGGTGGAGAGCACGGGTGCGGCAATGCTCTGCATCAGCGTGCGCCCGGTGCGCGCCATCTCGAAGCGGTAGATCGCGCGTATCGCGTGGATGTTCATGGCCGTGCCCTCACCAGGCTGACGAAGATGTCTTCCAGCGAACTCTGGCTGGACTGGAGTTCCTTGAAGTCGATGCCGTGCTCGCCCAAGCGCCGCAGCAGCGCCGCGATTCCAGTGTGCTCGCTCTGCGCGTCAAAGGTGTAGGTCAGGGCGTTGCCGTCAGCCGAGAGTTCAAGCGGGTGTCCGGTGAATTCGTCAGGGATGTGCGCCAGTGGGCTTTTCAGGTACAGCGTCAACTGCTTCTTGCCGAGTTTTTCCATCAGCACCGCCTTGTCCTCCACCAGGATCAGTTCGCCCTTGCTGATCACTCCGATGCGGTCGGCCATCTCCTCGGCCTCCTCGATGTAGTGAGTGGTCAGGATGATGGTGACACCGCTGGCGCGCAGGCCGCGCACCATTTTCCACATGTCGCGGCGCAGTTCCACATCAACACCGGCGCTGGGCTCGTCGAGGAACAGGATCTGCGGCTCGTGCGACAGCGCCTTGGCGATCATCACCCGCCGTTTCATGCCACCAGACAGCGTCATGACCTTAGCGTCCTTCTTGTCCCATAGCGAAAGGTCGCGCAATATTTTTTCGACCAGGGCCGCGTTGCGGGGCTTGCCGAAAAGGCCGCGGCTGAAATTCACGGTCGCCCATACGCTTTCAAAGGCGTCCGTGGTCAGTTCCTGCGGGACCAGGCCGATCTTGGACCTCGCGGCGCGATAGCCGGAAATGATGTCATGACCATCCGCCAGCACCGTGCCGCGGCTGGGATTGACGATGCCGCAGATGACGCCGATCAGAGTCGTTTTTCCCGCTCCGTTCGGGCCAAGCAACGCAAAGATTTCGCCCCGGCGGATTTCCAGATTGATGCCCTTGAGCGCCTCGAAGCCTGAAGCGTAGGTCTTGTAAAGATTCTTGACTGAGATGATCGGTTGCACGCGATCTCCTTGCTTGGTGGATGCGGGCATATCGGCATCAGTGGCCATTTTTCAAGTATCGGACGATCTGATCAACATGGCTTTCAATGAGTCCGCGAGACGTTCCCCAGCCCGAGGTGTTGGTCGATTCAACCTCAAATACCCCAAGAATCCGGCCTGACGATGAATCCCTGACGGTAACAGTACTGTCGATGTGATCGGCGCCGGCCGCGACACCCACCCAAAAGCGCAATGCCTCATTTCGCATGTTGTAGCGGGTGATGACAATTTCCACGTTCCTGTCGGGCAGCGCTGTTTCACCGGGCCGCAGCAGGCTCTCACCGAGTTGCGCCTGGAGCCTGTCGTTCATGATCGCCAGGGTTTTTTCCGGAACGATATCCTCCGGCGTTATTACGAACTGAAATTTCTCTCCGGCAGCCGGCTGAAAGCCGGTTTCGACTTTCATCGAGGTGGAAGCGCAGCCCGCGAGCACAATGCACAGACACAGCAGCCCAAGCAAAAACGAGCGTTTCATTGACTGCTTCCGGTAATTCCAACGAGAGACATTAGTTTGTCTGAGTCTCTGTTGGCGGCGAATCGGCAAGCCGCGCCCAAATTGATAATACGTCGCGAAAATCCTGTTTAGCATCTGCGAGCGGCAACGTAGTCGCAGGTGTATTGGATGGCGAGCGTTTTGCTGCTGCCAGCAAATTCAAGTTTTCATCAACATAGAAGGCATAACTTCCTTTTGCGTTACGACCGACAAAAAGATAGCCCGTCCTATCTTTCTTGAATGTGCCGAAGGATACGGCATCGGTATTATTTCCCATTACAACAGCCAGTTGACGCACCGGCACTCCCGTATTGCCCTTGGTCATGCCCAGAGCAGCCGCGAAGTCCGGAAACACCTCCTGATCTAAGCCTCTGGTTTTGTTGAGCGTAATGAGTGTTTGTAATTCAGTTGCTGTAAGCGGAGCCCCGGCAGGCAACGTTACAGCGCTTTCCTTTGGAGGATTCACGTTTGTCGTTGCCGATCCGGTCGAAGTACTTTTGCCACTCCCGTGGCTGCATCCTCCCACCAGTAATGTCATGCAGAGCATGAGCATTTTTTTCATCTTGCCACCCAGAATTGTGGTTTATTTACGGCCCCTATGGTAACTCGCTGCAAGCTCTAACAGCTTGCTGAAAAACGCAGTAAAACTTCGGCGTCTACAACGTGCGAATCAATTTTTTCGCGATGCGCGCCAGTCATGCGCGCCTCAGTGCTCGCCATTTTCTGCTTGATGGATCGTTTCTTGCTCATTTTCTGAATCACGGACACACCTCTCCTGTCTACGTCACGGCCAGCTTGTGCATCCGCACGAAGTTGTAGGCCGCCAGCGTCATGGTGAAGCGCCAGTCAACCTTGCCCAGACCGCGCAGCTTGACCTGTGCCATGCCGCCAATCTCCTTGGCCCAGCCGAAGATCTCTTCGATGCGTTTGCGCACGATCTGGCTGGCGGCGTAGCCGTCGGTTTTGGCGATCGCATCCGGCACCGCGGATTTGCGGCCCTTGGTGTTCTGCGCAATGTGCGGCACAACCCTGGCTTTGCCCAGGCGATCGACAAACTCAGCGGCGTCGTAACCTTTGTCCGCGCCCAGCGTGATCGGCCCAGGGGTCTTGATCGCCTCCACCATCTCCATCGCCGCGTCGCGCTCCGCCGTGCCGTTGGCCGGTGTCACGCAGCCATCAATCGCCAGACCGTTGCGGTTCTCCATCAGCGTGTGACCCAGATACGCCAGCTTTGACTCCTGGCCTTCGGCTTTCTTGTACAGACGGCACTCCGGGTCGGTGGTGGACTCATGGGTGTCGTTGGAGCGTTTCTCGCCGCGAAAGTCGACTTCCACATTGGAGCCGCCCGCCGGTGGCGGCGGTGCCTCGTCCTTACGGCGAAAACTCTTCATCGAAGCCCAGGCTTGGATCAGGGTGCCGTCAACGCTGAAGTGCTCGTCCGAGATCAGCCCTTTGTTCTGGGCCTGCGCCACCACCGCCGCCAGCAAGGCGCGGCCCACGTCGTGATCCACCAGGCGATCCCGGTTCTTGGCGAAGGTCGAGGCGTCCCATACTGGGTCGTCCACCGACAGACCGACAAACCAGCGAAACAGCAGGTTGTAGTTAAGCTGCTCCATCAGCAAGCGCTCGCTGCGCACGGAAAAGAAAATCTGCAGCAGCAACGCACGAAGCAGGTGCTCCGGCGGGATCGAAGGCCGTCCAGTGTGCGAGTACATCACCGTCATCGTGCCGTCCATGTCTTGCAGCGCCGTATCCACCAGCCGACGGATCGTCCGAAGCGGATGCTTTTTCGGTACACGATGCTCCAGCCAGACGTAGCTGAACAGCGCACCCTGTTGTTCTTGTGTCCCTCGCATCCCTTGTCCCCAGCGCTAAAATGTCCCACGCTCAGACAGCAGAATCCTTGTCGAGTTTTTCAGCAAGCTGCTAACTGTAAACAGAAAAAGCCTCAAACCATTGCAGGAATGAGGCTTTGTTGGCTATTACCGGACGTTGTAAAACTACTAAATGGTGCCGGGAACAGGAGTCGAACCTGCGACCTACGCATTACGAATGCGCCGCTCTACCGACTGAGCTATCCCGGCAAGGGCGCGGATTATAGAGGCGGCCGCGATCAGGGACAATCTTTGCGGAGGCGCAGGTATAATTTGCGCCTCGCGGGGGCGGGAAACTCCGGAGAGGTGGCAGAGTGGTCGATTGCACCGGTCTTGAAAACCGGCGGCGGGTAACCGTCCGGGGGTTCGAATCCCTCCCTCTCCGCCAATCCATTCGCGATGCAAATTTTTCAGCGGGCCGGATGGGTTCCAGGCCCGGCCAATCTACTGACGAGGAGCGGAGTTTTTGACATGAACGAGAAGACACTGAACGAAACCGCGCTGGCCATGGTGGCCCCAGGCAAGGGCCTGCTGGCGGCGGACGAGAGCACCGGCACGATCGAGAAGCGCTTCAAGGGCATCCATGTCGAGAACACGGAGTCCAACCGTCAGGTTTACCGCGACATGCTGTTCACCACGCCAGGCTTCGAGAAGCACACCAGCGGCGTGATCCTGTTCGAGGAGACGCTATTCCAGAAAGCGGTGGACGGCACGCCGTTCCCCAAGCTGCTGGCGGCAAAGGGTGTGATTCCCGGCATCAAGGTGGATAAGAGCGCGAAGCCGCTGGTGGCCGGGGCCAGGGACGAAACCATCACCGAAGGGCTCGACGGCCTGCGCGAGCGCCTAGTCAAGTACCGCGAGGCCGGCGCCCGTTTCGCCAAGTGGCGCGCGGTCATCACCATCGGCGGCGGTGCGCCGAGTTACAACGCCATCCAGACCAACGCGCACGCGCTGGCGCGCTACGCCGCGCTGTGCCAGGAAGCGGACATCGTGCCGATCGTCGAGCCGGAAGTGCTGATGGATGGCGACAACACCGCCCAGGTCTGCGAAGACGTCACCACCTGGATCCTCAAGGAAACCTTCCAGCAACTGTATTTCCAGAACGTGCTGCTCGAAGGCATCGTGCTCAAGCCGAACATGATCGTCTCCGGCAAACAGTGCACGCAGCAGGCCGGCGTGCAGGAAGTAGCCGAGCGCACACTGCGCGTGCTCAAGCACTGCGTACCGGCCGCGGTGCCGGGCATCGCGTTCCTGTCCGGCGGCCAGAGCGACGAACTGGCCACCGCGCACCTCGACGCCATGAACAGGATTGGTGGACTGCCGTGGAAGCTCACCTTCTCCTACGGCCGCGCATTGCAAGCGGCGGCGCTCAAGGCCTGGGGCGGCAAGAACCTCGACGCTGGCAAGAAAGCGCATCTGCACCGCGCCAGGATGAACGGCCTGGCCGCGAAGGGCGAGTGGAGCGCTGCGCTGGAAAAGGCCGCGTAAGTTTCTTGCAGCAATCCAACCGTTCGCAGCGTCTGACGCGAGCGGCGAGTGGAGACGGACATGACGGCTTTGGCCAACAAGGTGGTGTGGATCACCGGCGCGTCCGGCGGCATCGGCGAGGCGCTGGCGCTGATGGCTTCCGCGCAGAACGCGAAGCTGATCCTGAGCGCGCGCCGCGCCGCGGAACTGGAGCGCGTCAAGGCATCGTGCGCGCAGCCGCAGAACGTCGCGGTGCTGCCGCTCGACCTGCTGAATATCGATGCGGCAAAAGCGCATGCGGACGCGGAAAAATTTTTCGGCCCGGTGGACGTGCTGGTGAACAACGCGGGCATGACGCAGCGCAGCCTGACGCTCGACACGGGCATGGCGGTGTATCGCCAGTTGATGGAACTGGATTACTTCGCGCCGGTCGCGCTCACACGCGCGGTGCTGCCGGGCATGGTGGCGCGCAAGTCGGGGCATGTGGTGATGATCAGCAGCGTCGCAGGCAAGTTCGGCGCGCCGCTGCGCTCCGGCTATTGCGCGGCCAAGCACGCGCTCAATGGTTTTACCGAGGCGGCGCGTGCGGAACTGTGGCGCGATGGCGTGCGCTTCACCACGGCCTGTCCGGGCTTCGTAAAGACACAGGTGTCGGTCAATGCACTGGACGGCGCGGGCCATGCCCACGGCAAGATGGACGAGGCGCAGGCCAAGGGCATGGACGCGCAGGTCTGCGCCAAAAAAATCTGGAACGCTGTCGCGGCGGACCGGGAAGAAGTGCTGATCGGCCTCGAAGCACAACTGGTGCATCTGAAGCGCTTTCTGCCCAGCCTGTTCTCGCAGGTGATCAAGCGCGCGAAGGTCACTTGAAAGCGTCACCCGCTCTCGGCATTTCACGGTAGCGTATTGTTTAATATTATTAACTTAATTTAAATAAGTTAAGTAATATAAAACAGTTGAGGAACATAAACCCGCAAGAGCGGGTGGAAGCACGATTAGGTTTTTACGACTTGGCTGGCGCGGCGAGCAGTTCCAGCACGCGCGCCTCGGCCCAGGAACTCATCTTCAGATTTTCGATGAAGCCGCAGTGTCCGCCGTGTTCGGTGGGCAGATAGGCCACGACCGAACCGCGCGGCGCGAGGCCATTGAAATCCTCGAAGGGAATTACCGCGTCGTCGCGCGCAGTGATGACCGCGACCGGCGACGGCGCGGCGATCAGCATCTCCGGCGTGATGGTGTAGGCGGCGAGGTAGCGGTCGAGATCGCCGTACTCGGTGTAGCGCTCGGCGAAGTGCTTGGTGACCTCGAACAGCCGCGGCGGGGCTTCAAGCGCGGTGAAATCGTTGTCCGGCCACGCCGCTTTTTTCGCCTTCAGCGTCTTGCGCCACTTGTCCATGAAATACATGCGGAACAGCTTGGGGCCGGTGTCGATGGCGAGGACTGTCGCACGCGGATTGATTGCTGGCGAAATGCCGATCGACAGCGCGGGTGTGACGCCGGCGGCGGGACCCCGCAGGCCGACGCGCATGGCGAAATTGCCGCCCAGCGAAAAGCCGATGACGTAGAGCGGTCGCGTGCCGTCGAGCTTTTGTACCTCGCGGATGGCGCCCAGCACTTCGGCTGTGCGCGCGGAGTGGAACATCTCGCGGTTCAGGTGATGCGTGCCGGCGTGGTCGCGCAGGTTGAGGCGGAAGACGTTGAACCCGGCGGCGTACAGCGCGCAGGCCATCGAATAGAGATAGACCGATTCGTGCGAGCCTTCCCAGCCGTGAATCAGCACCGCCAGCCCGCGCGGCGCGATGTCATCCGGCTGGCGCGAGTGCATGCCGGTCAGGCGCACGCCGTCGCCGCAGTCCAGCGTGTGCAACTGCTGCACCGCTTCCATACGGCTGCCGCGCCTGAGCCACAAGCGCTTGCGCGGGCCTTTCGTCGCGAGGATCGACTGCACCTGCGTGCCCTGAATCAGCCACGAGGGCGTGAATTCGGCAGTCGTGGCCTGCGCTGCGGATTTGGTCACAGCAGTTGCTCCAGCATTTTTTCGTAGATCGCGGAGAGACGGTCGAGGTCAGCGACATTTACGTGTTCGTTGAGCTTGTGGATGCTGTCGTTGATCGGGCCGATCTCCACCACCTCCGCGCCCAGCGGCGCGATGAAGCGCGCGTCCGAAGTGCCGCCGCCGGTGAACCGCTCCGGTGTCAGGCCCGTTACCGCGCCGATGGCCGACTGCGCGGCGCCGATGAGCCTGCCCTGGTGCGTGAGGAAAGGTTCTCCGGTATGCCACCAGTTCGCCTCGTAGCGCGGGCAGTGACGATCCAGCACGGCGGTCACCTGCGCCTTGATCTGCACGGCGCTGATTGCGTTGCTATAACGGAAATTGAAAATCACTTCCGCCTCGCCAGGAATCACGTTGTTGCCGCCGGTGCCGGAATGGAAGTTGGAGATCTGGAACGAGGTCGGCGGGAAGTGCGCGTTGCCCTCGTCCCAGCGTGTCGCCGTCAGTTCCGCCAACGCCGGCATCAGGCGGTGGATGGGATTGTCAGCCTTGTGCGGGTAGGCGACGTGGCCCTGCCTGCCGAAGACTTTGAGATCGCAACCCAGCGATCCGCGGCGGCCGATCATAATGCGATCGCCGAGCCGCTGGTTGGACGAGGCCTCGCCGACGATTGCGTAGTCCGGCTTGATGCCGCGTTCTTTCAGCACTTCCGCAACATATTTCGTGCCGTAACGGCAAGGGCCTTCCTCGTCGCTGGTAATGAGGAAGGCGAGGGTGCCGGAGAAAGCGCCGTGCGCGACGAAACGCTCCACTGCGCAGACCATCGCGGCGAGGCCGCTTTTCATGTCGGCAGCGCCACGGCCGTAGAGTAGGCCGTCGCGGATCGCGGGGGTGAAGGGATCGCTGTGCCATTGGTCCAGCGGGCCGGTGGGCACCACGTCGGTGTGGCCGGCGAAAATCATCATCGGCGCGCCGCTGCCCAGCGTCGCCCAGAGATTGGTCACGCCTTCCTTGTTCAGCCATTCGAGCGTGAAGCCGATGCGCGCGAGGCGTTCGCCGATCAGCGCGCAGCAGCCGGCGTCGTCCGGCGTCAGCGAGCGGCGGGCGATCAGTTCGCAGGTCAGCGCCAGCGTGGCGGATGGGCTCATCGTTCAGGGACTCGTGCGGCGGTAGAGCCGATAGGTTTCATAGTCGTCGCCGGGCCGCGCACCTTGCCAAACCTGCGTCCATTCCGGACCGGGAGGAGGCATCGTGTCGTCACGGCGATGTTCGACCAGCAGTTGTAGGCAGTCGGCCTTGGGGAAGGTCTCCTGCCGCAGACTGTCGGTGTGCGCATAGTATTCCAGCAGCGCGCGCTGGGGTTCGCCCAGGGCGCGGCTGGAAAGACAACTGCGCGGATCCAGATGCGCCGCGAGTTCTGTCATCACGCTCCTGTAGCTGCGGCCGTAATCCACCGCGGGCAGGGCCAGTGTGGAAAACAGTCCCCACGCCAGCGTCATGCCCGCCGCCCAGCTCCAGGACGCATCCTCACCGCGCAGCCGGGTGATAAGTACGCACCAGCCCAGCGTCAGCAGTGCGGCTACCGTGACGGCGAACGGACGCAGATGTTCCACATAACCCGGCTCTGCGTGCTGCAGCTTCGCCATCAGAAAAGCCGGGGCGTCCATCAGCATGCAGAACCACAGCACCCAGAGAATCAGCGCCAGCAGGCCGAACAGCAGGGCGCCACACCCGTACCAAATTTTGCGGCCCGATTCGCGCAGTTCCGCCGAGCCCAGGCTGCCCAGCAGCGCCGTCGGCGCGAGCAGCGGCAATGCGTAGTTGGAGCGTGCATCGTGCGCAACCGCGAGGCAGGCGAGCATGATCAGGAAGGACAGCAGCGGCAGCTGCATGCGCGGGCTCTCCAGCCGGCCAGTGCCCGCGCTGCGCCACAGCCCCCACAGACCCAGCGGCAGCGCCGGCCACAGAAACCAGGGCAGTGTCTTGGTATAGAACCAGGCTTCGCTCCGGGGGCCGAGGCCACTATCGCTGGTGCCGACGAATCGCGAGATGTTGTTGTCCCACAGCCACACGTGAAACTGGTCCGGCGCGCGCAGATACAGCAGCAGCGGCCAGATCAGCAGCCACGGCAGCGCAGTGGCCAGCGCCCACAGCCAGCTATGGAAGAAATTGCGCTGGCGCCAATGGACACAACCGAGCATGCCGAGTGTGCAGAGTCCAACGAATCCCGGCCCGATGAGTCCCTTGGAGAGAAAAGCGAGACCTGTGCCGGTGCCCAGCCAGAGGCCGCCTGCGACGGCGCGGCGCGGCGCCAGCGCGAGCCCGTAGAGGGCGAGGGCGACGCCTGCCATCAGCGAGATGTCGGTCTGCAGGCGGTGCGAAAGTTCAAACAGCCCGATGCAGCTGATAAAGATCAGCGGCGCCGTGATGCGCCCTTTACGGTCGCCCAATTCTGCCGCGGTCAGGCTGATGCAGAGCAGGGTGAGCAGCAGGTAAAAGCCGCTGGCCAGACGCGCGGCATCGTGCAGCGGCAGCCAGCCGCCGGCCAGTTTGCAGAAGAACGCCGCCGTGATGAAAAAAATCGGCGGCTTTTCCATGAATGGCTCGCCTGCCAGCGTCGGGATGACCCAGTCGCCGCTGTGCAGGATGTGCAGCACCAGCCCGAAGGTATAGGCCTCGTCCGGTTTCCACGGCGCATGCCCGGTGAGGCCCAGACCGGTCCACAGCAGGCACAGGAACAAGGCAGTCAGCGCGCCGTAACGCAGGGGTGCGCTCATCGGCTAAGCCGGTTCAGAGATCGCGCAGCAAGGCGTTGATGCCGACCTTGGCGCGGGTCTTGGCGTCGACGCGCTTCACGATTACCGCGCAGGTAAGGTTATAGCGGCCGCCGTCTTTCGGCAGCGAACCGGCCACCACCACCGCACCGGCAGGTATGCGGCCGTAGCTGATTTTGCCGCTTTCGCGGTCGTAAATCGGGGTGGATTGTGTGATGAACACGCCCATCGAGATGACCGAGCCCTTGCCGACGATCACGCCCTCGACGATCTCCGAGCGTGCGCCGATGAAACAGTCGTCCTCGATGATGGTCGGATTAGCCTGCAGCGGTTCCAGCACGCCGCCGATGCCAGCGCCGGCGGAGACATGCACATTTGCGCCGACCTGTGCGCAGGAGCCGATACTTGCCCAGGTGTCCACCATGGTACCGCTGCCCACGTGGGCGCCGATGTTGACGAAGGACGGCATCAGGATCGCGCCCGGTGCGATATAGCCGCCCCTGCGCACGGCAGCAGGCGGCACGATGCGCGCGCCTTGGCGGATGAAGTCCTCAGTGATCCAGCCGGCGAACTTGAGCGGCACCTTGTCGTAGCCCTGCAGCGAGCCCATCGTCACGGGTGCGTTGTCGTGCAGGCGGAAGTACAGCAGCACCGCCTTCTTCAGCCATTCATTGACTTTCCAGCCGTCGCCGGCGGGTTCGGCGACGCGGGCTTCGCCTCGGTCGAGCAGTCCGATGGCGGATTCGACCGCATCGCGCAAGACATGGTCGTCCTTGTCCAGGCTGTCGCGTTTGTCCCAGGCGGTTTCGATGGCTTTCTGCAGTTCGGGTCGGGTCATGTTCAGGTACTTTCGATGCGGGTGAGGGTGCGGGTGATGACTTCGCGCAGATCTTCCAGCGCATTCTCATCGCTGATCGGGCGGTGCATGCGGTCGGTGATGAAGAACACGTCCTCGGCGCGTTCGCCGATCGTCGCAATCTTGGCGGCGTCAAGCAGAATGCCGCGCTTCTGGAAGATGCGGCCGATCATGGACAGCAGGCCCGGCTGGTCGGCCACGACCATTTCCAGCATGGTGCGCTGGCGTGCGCGGTCCTGGCTGAAGTGGATGGACGTGGGCGTATTGAAGTGCTTGAGCTTGTGGTGCGCGCGGCGGTTCACTTCGACCATCGAGATGTCCGGATCGCTCAGCACCTTGCGCAGCGCCGCGGCGATTTCCGCATGACGGTGTTCGTTGACGATGGCAGTGCCGTCGCCTTCCATGACGACGTAGGAATCCAGCGTGAATCCGTCGGCTGTGGTGTTGAGGCGCGCGTCGAGAATGTTCAGGCCGAGCTTGGCGAGTATGCCGGTGGTCAGGGCGAACAGGTGATCGCGGTCGCGTGTGTAGATGAACACGGTGGTGCCGTGGTCGGCGATAGACGCGACCAGGATCAGCGGCAGCTGTTCCTCGGTGCAGTCGAGTATCGCGGAGAGGTGCCAGTCGAGCTCCTCCGGAGAATGGCGCATGAAATAGTCGTTCTCGAAACGCGCCCAGACCTGTTTGGCGCGCAGAGGATTGACGCCCTTCGCGGCAAGCAGGGCCAGCGTTTGGCCGCGCTTCTCGGCGACCATGTCCTCTTCCAGCAGCGGATTGTTCAGGCCGCGTTCGAGCGTGCGCGCGGTCGAGTTGTAAAGGTTGACGAGCAGGCTCTCGCGCCAGGAATTCCACAGCGCGGGGTTGGTGCCGCGAATGTCTGCACACGTGAGCAGAAACAGGTAATCCAGCCGGTTGCGATCCGCTACCTTGCGCGCGAATTCGGCGACAACATTGGGGTCGCTGACGTCCTGTTTTTGCGCGGTGACCGACATCAGCAGGTGACTGCTGACCAGCCAACCGACCAGTTCCGCATCACCGTGCGACAGGCCGTGTTCCAGGCAGAAGGTCACCGCTTCCTGGGCGCCCAGCGCCGAGTGATCGCCACCGCGGCCCTTGGCCATGTCATGGAAAAACGCGCCAAGGTAGAGCAGTTCCGGTTTGGCCAGGCGATCCATCACCTCGCTGCAGAAAGGCAGTTCGTCACGGAAGCGCTGCATCGCCATGCGCCGCGCATTGCGCAGAACATAGAGGATGTGTTCATCGACCGTCAGCGTGTGAAACAGGTCGTACTGCATCAGGCCGACGATCCTGCCGAACTCCGGCAGGTAGCGGCCGAGCACGCCATAGCGGTTCATGCGGCGCAGGTTGCGGGTGAGGCCGCGGCCTTCATGGAACATCTCGATGAAGATGCTACGCGCGCGCACGTCGGCGCGGACGCTGTCGTCGATCAGGCGGTTGTCGCGCAGGATCAGGCGGATGGTGCTGGCGCGGATGCCCTCGATCTTCGGGTGCTGCTGCATTAGCAGGAACAGTTCGATCAGGGAGAAAGGCTGACGCCTGAAGACTTCCTCGTCGCGCACCTCGATGAAATTGCGCCGCAGCTGGAAACGCGGATTCAGGATCCTGACCTCGCCCTCGTCGCCGGGGTGCAGGATAGCTTCCTCGAATAGTTGCAGCAGCATGTCGTTGAGGCAGGACAGCGACTTGATTGTGCGGTAGTAGAGCTGCATGAACTGCTCGACGCCACGGTTGTGATCGGTGTCGAGGTAGCCGAACAGTTCGGCAATCTTGATCTGATGATCGAACAGCAGGCGGTCCTCGCGCCGCCCGGTGATCATGTGCAGCGCGAAACGCAC
Source organism: Stenotrophobium sp. (assembly GCA_050740055.1). Taxonomy (GTDB): domain Bacteria; phylum Pseudomonadota; class Gammaproteobacteria; order Nevskiales; family Nevskiaceae; genus Stenotrophobium. Next base: position 2,081 of record JBOICL010000014.1, on the reverse strand, counting down.
TCGCCAGAGAAAATCCTGGCCGGCGAAAAGCTCATCGCATTCCTGCTTGGTGAGAAATCCGCGATCGCGCAGTTCGATCAGGTTGTGCGCACCGGAATGCCGCCTGGCGACCCAGCCGATGACGTGAATATCGCGCAGGCCACCGGGGCTTTCCTTGACGTTGGGTTCCAGTTTGTAGCCGGTGTCGTCGTATTTCCGGTAGCGCGCGGCCTGTTCCTCCATCTTGGCCTTGAAAAATTCATCGGCGGGCCAGATGCGATCGGGTGCGATCGCCTGCTGCATGCTGGCAAACAGTGCTGCGTCGCCGACCAGCAGCCGCGCTTCCATGAGGTTGGTGATAACGGTGACATCCGCGGCCGCCTGCTGCACGCAGTCGTCCACCGTGCGTGCGCTCTGGCCGACTTCCAGGCCGATGTCCCAGCCGAAGGCGGTGAGCTGCTCCAGCATGCCGCGGTGCTGCTCCAGCGCACCCGGCGTGTGCAGCAGGAGGATGTCGATATCGGAATGCGGCAGCAGTTCGCTGCGACCGTAGCCGCCGACTGCGGCCAGCGCGATGCCGGACGGATTTTCAGGCAGGAACTTGAGCCAGGCCTCGCGCAGCACTTCATCGACCAGGTGGGCGCGGGCATGCACCAGGGAATCCGACGGTGCGCCCTCGTGAAACAGGCCGAACAGGCGCTCGCGTCCCCATTTCAGGGTGTCGCGGAAGGTGCTGACCGAGCGGCCGCCCTGGTTCAGCCGCGCGCGTATCTTGCGTGCGCTGAAAATCGCGGCGGCCTCTTCTTCCGCCAGATCTATTTCCGCGCCCACTTAGAGGGTCTCTCCCTTGCGCAGGGTCAGGACTTCATGGCCGCTGTCGGTCACGAGGATGGTGTGTTCCCACTGCGCGGACATTGAATGATCCTTGGTGACGACTGTCCAGCCGTCGGGCAGCAGTTTCACGTCGGCCTTGCCGGCGTTGATCATGGGTTCGATGGTAAAGGTCATGCCGGTTTTCAACTCAATTCCCGTGCCAGGTTTTCCGTAATGCAGGACCTGCGGGTCCTCGTGGAAGATGCGGCCGATGCCGTGGCCGCAGTATTCGCGCACCACCGAAAAGCCGCGCGATTCGGCGTAGTGCTGGATGACATGGCCGATGTCGCCCAGCTTGACGCCGGGACGCACCATCCTGATGCCTTCGATCATGGCCTCGCGCGTGGTTTCCGCGAGCCGCTTGGCCAGCACCGTCGGTTCGCCGACATGGAACATCATGCTGGTGTCGCCGTGCCAGCCGTCCTTGATCACGGTGATATCGATGTTGATGGCGTCTCCGCGCTTGAGGGTCTTGGGGCCGGGAATGCCGTGACAGACCACGTGGTTCACGGACGTGCAGATGGACTTCGGAAAACCCCGGTAGTTCAAGGGCGCCGGTATGCAGCCCAGTTCGTTGACGATGTAGTCATGGCAAATCCGGTCCAGCCGCTCGGTGCTCACGCCCGGCTGGATGTGCTGCGCGATCATGCTGAGGACATCGGCAGCGGCGGCGCCGGCGGTGCGCATCTTCTGTTGTTCTTCGGGATTTTTGAGGGTTATGGACATTGGTTTGCGGCTGGCTCCGGAAAAGCAGCGGAGCGCGTTGTTTTCAAAGGGGCGCTATGGTATAAAGCGCGCCCTTCAAAGGCAATTTTGTCTTTGAAAATTCATCCGCGCCAACTTGGGTGATCTCACCAGGCGTGGTTTGCATATAACCCAAGGAGTTTTGCCATGGCCAGTATCACTATGCGCCAGTTGCTGGAAGCGGGCGTCCATTTCGGACACCGCACCCGCTACTGGAACCCGCGGATGGAAGCTTACATCTTCGGCGAACGTAACCGTATCCACATCCTCAACCTCGAGCAGACCCTGCCGATGTTGAAGGACGCCTGTTCCTTCGCCGGCAAGCTGGCATCTACCGGCGGCCGTATCCTGTTCGTCGGCACCAAGCGCGCCGCGCGCGAAGCGATCGAGGCCGAAGCTCTGCGCAGCGGCATGCCGTATGTCTCGCAGCGCTGGCTTGGCGGCACGCTGACCAACTTCAAGACCATCAAGGCGTCAATCAAGCG
>JBOICL010000013.1:0-3134 GCA_050740055.1 Stenotrophobium sp. | reverse complement strand
GCACCTTGCCCAAGCCCCTGCGCTTGCCCAGCACCAGGGCGCAGACCAGCGCGGCGATACCGGAGTTGATGTGCACCACGGTGCCGCCCGCGAAGTCGAGCGCGCCCTTCTGCCAGATGAATCCGGCGTGGCCGTCGGCCGTCGCGCGCATCGCCTTGGCGGCTGCGGTGGCGGCATCCTTGGCCAGCGGGTAGGCATCGGGGCCGTCCCAGTACCAGACCATGTGCGCGACAGGCAGGTAGGCGAAGGTGAACCACAGCACGCTGAAGATCATCATCGCCGAGAACTTGAAGCGCTCGGCGAAACCGCCGCAGATCAGCGCGACGGTGATCGCGGCAAAGGTCAGCTGGAACATGCAGTACACGAAGTCAGGCAGGTACTGTCCGCGGCTGAAAGTCGCGGCGACCGCCGTGGTCGGGTCGTCGCCCTTCATGAACAGCTTGTCCAGCGATCCTATGAAAGGTGAATACCAGAGACCGTCATGTCCGGCGGTGAAGGCCGCGCTATAACCGTAGATCACCCACAACACCGATACCACGCAGAAGATCGCGAAGCTCTGCATCGTCGTCGACAGCGCGTTCTTCGATCGCACCATGCCCGCGTAGAACAGTGCGAGGCCCGGCACGGTCATCAGCAGCACGAAGGCGGTTGACGTCATCATCCAGGACACGTCGCCCTTGTTGCAGTCGAAGCCCTTGTCGCCGCACTTGGGTGCGGGCGGGGCGGCGGCTGGTGCCGCTGCTGCCGCAGGTGCGGCAACAGCAGCGGCCGGGGCCGGAGTCGCAGCGGGTGCTGCGGCAGGAGCGGCAGCGGGTGCAGCGGCGGGCGCAGTCTGCGCCGCAGCAGCAGGCGCGGGCGCGGCGGCCGGCGCGGCATCATCCGCCCAGGCCGGCGCCAGAGCGCAGGAAGCCGCCAGCAAGGCGGCGAAAGACAGTTTACGAATCATTGGGCTACTCATTTCATCGGCTCCTTAGAGGGCGTCCTTGCCCATTTCGCCAGTACGGATACGGACCGCCTGTTCGAGGGTGAACACGAAAACCTTGCCGTCACCGATCTTTCCGGTGTGTGCGGCCTTGGTGATGGCATCGATGGCGGTCTCGGCCTTGTCGTCGTCCACCGCCACCTCGATCTTCACCTTGGGCAGAAAATCCACCACGTATTCCGCGCCGCGATAAAGTTCGGTGTGGCCTTTCTGGCGGCCGAATCCCTTGACTTCCGTCACCGTGATGCCGGCCACGCCGATGTCCGAGAGCGCCTCGCGCACCTCGTCCAGCTTGAATGGCTTGATGATGGCTGTAATCAGCTTCATTGCTAGAACTCCTTTGAACTGGACTGCGGTGGGCTCGCCCCTGCGGGCCCGTGCCACGGGAAAGCACGGAGCGTGCCATGTGATCTGCGAATCCCCGGCCGGCCGGAGTTTTCAGGCGCACCCGCTCTTGCAGATTAGGGCGCGATTGATGTGAAAATATAATGATTAAATTTAATATAATATAATAAATATAAACATAAGACATCTGCTGAAAGGGCAGAGCGGGTGGCCGTTGTGCAGCCCAAAAAAGCTAAGGAAACTCTGAAGAAGCGTCACGAGTGCAGGCAGGTTGCGTGAGGACGGAGCGCAGGAACCGGAGCATACAAACCAGTATGTGAGGATTCCGAGCGGGCAGCGAAGGGCGGAGCAGGGACTCGCTTGCGGGATGCGACCCCGCAGCGGACTGTAGCTCGCCGACTGCGGCCCTTTTGCTCGCCTGCGCGATCCAATCCCGCTACGCGGGTCTCTCGGATGGCGCTCCAGCGAGCCCCTCACGCAAGATGCCAAGCGCAGCAGCTTATTCAGAGTTTCCCTAAACTGTCGGCGATCACGGAGTTCTAAAATGCTGGAAGCCAAACTGCTCGAAGACCTCGCCGCCAAGCTCAGCCAGGTGCTGCCGCCAGGCTTGCGCAGCCTGCGCGGCGAGCTGGAATCCAATTTCCGCGCGGTGCTGCGCGCCAACCTCGAACGCTTCGACCTGGTTTCGCGCGACCGTTTCGATGTGCAGGCCGATCTGCTGGCGCGCACGCAGGCGCGGCTGGCCCAGATGGAGACGCGGCTCAAGACGCTCGAAAATAAGCACGCGGAATAATGGCGCTCGCCACCGTTCTGTCCCGCGCCCAGACCGGCCTGCAGGCCGAACTGGTCACGGTGGAAGTCCACCTCGCACCGGGCCTGCCGGGCCTCAACATCGTCGGCCTGCCGGAAGCCGCCGTGCGCGAGGCCAAGGATCGCGTCAAGGCCGCCATCACTAGTTGCGGCTACGAATTCCCCAACCGCCGCATCACCTGCAATCTCGCGCCCGCCGACCTGCCCAAGGAAGGCGGCCGTTTCGATCTGGCCATTGCACTCGGCATACTCGCCGCCTCCGCACAGATTCCAGCCGAGGCGCTGGACAATCTTGAAGTACTGGGCGAGCTGTCGCTGTCCGGCGAGATCCGTGCCGTGCCCGGAGCACTGCCCGCCGCGCTCAAGGCCGCCGCAGCCAATCGCGGCCTGCTGGTGCCCGCCGCCAGCGCCGCCGAAGCGGGGCTCGCCCGTAGTGCACGGATTTATGCCGCGCACCATCTCGGTGCGCTGTGCGCCGCACTGCATGCGCGCAGCCTCGAACCGATCGCGCCAACACCGCCCGCCGCGCAGCCTTCCGGCATTCCTGATCTGGCCGAAGTGCGCGGCCAGCATCAGGCCCGCCGCGCACTGGAAATCGCCGCCGCCGGTGCGCATTCTCTGCTGATGCTGGGGCCGCCCGGCTCAGGCAAATCCATGCTCGCCTCACGCCTGCCCGGCATCCTGCCGCCGCTGACCGAGGATGAGGCGCTGGAAGTGGCGACCGTCGCCTCTGTCGGGCAGGGCGGCTTCGATGCACGCAAATGGGGCGTGCCGCCTTATCGCGCACCGCACCACACCGCCTCCGGCGTCGCGCTGGTCGGTGGCAGTTCCACGCCGAGGCCCGGCGAAATCACGCTGGCGCACCTGGGCGTGCGGTTTCTGGATGAACTCCCCGAATTCGATCGGCGCGTGCTGGAAGTGCTGCGCGAACCGCGGGAGAGCGGCCATATCACCGTGTCGCGCGCGGCACGGCAAGCAGATTTCCCCGCGCGCTTCC
>JBOICL010000012.1:0-6270 GCA_050740055.1 Stenotrophobium sp. | reverse complement strand
TCCCGCACCCATTGCCCTTCGGGCAAGCACCGTGTCGGCACCCGCCCGCGACACGGTGTGTTTGCGAAGAAAATCGGGTGCGGGAGCGGGCGGTGGGGTGCCGACCTTCGCGGGTCGCAGGCATCGGGCACCTCCCGCGCCCATTGCCTTTCAGGCAAGCACCGTGTCGGCACCCGCTTTGCGTTCATTGCCAGGAATGTGTGTTTATAATTATTGACTATATTTATATATGGTAAATAATTCATAATACACTATGCAGTGACTCCGCAGCGAGCGGGTAATATGAAAACCCGCTGCAAGACTTGTCGCTATGCAGCCCGCTGCCGTTCAGCCCGGAATTTTTCGGCGCGCAGCTTGATGCCCTGGGTCATGCCCTCGAATCCTTTTTCCAGGCGCGCACCGAGCAGGCCGCGCACCACCGGCATCAGCCAGCCCTTGAGATAAAAGTACGAGCGGTAGCGCGTGCGGCCGCCGGGCAGCGCCTCGACCTCGTGCGAGCGGAAGCTCGACAGCGTGCCGCCGGGCACCGGCTTCATGTTGTAGGCAAAGCGCTTGCCCTCGACATACTCCAGCACCCACTCGCGCTGCGGCTGCGGCTTGGCCATGAGCTGCACCTTCATGTCGATGGGCGCACCCGGCTTGAACGTGGTGCTGCACTCGCGCATGAACGGATTCCATTCCGGGTAGCGCTTGAGGTCGGTAATGACCTCCCAGACCAGTTCGGCGGGCGCGTCGATGTCCAGCGTTTTTTCGATGATGAAAGTCACTGCACAAACTCCTGCCGGATGACACGGCGCAATACCTTGCCCAGCTCGTTGTAAGGCAGCGCATCCTTGAACACGATTTTCTGCGGCACGCGCGACGAGCGCAGCTTGCCCTTGACCAGCTCCTGCAGCTCAGCGGCTCCGACTCGCGCACCCGGTTTGAGCACGACGGCAGCGGCGACGCCCTCGCCCCATTGCTCGTCGGGCATGGCGACCACAGCGGCATCGGCGACGGCGGGATGCGACAGCAGCACGTCCTCGATTTCGCCGGGCGAGATGTTCTCGCCGCCACGCACGATCACGTCGTCAGCACGGCCGTCGAGGAAGAGGTAACCCTCGGCGTCGAGATAACCGCGGTCTTTCGTGGGGAACCAGCCATCGGCGTCGAGCTGGCTGCCCTGCTGCTGGTATTCGCCCGAGACTTGCGGCCCGCGTACGAACACGAGGCCGGCTTCCTCGGCGCCGAGTATTTTTCCGGCATCGTCGCGAATCTCGATCTCCACCGCGCCCGGCTTGCCGACGGAGCCGAGACGGCGACGCACTGCGGGGTCGCTGCTGGCAGCGGCGGCGCGGTGATCTTCCGGCCCCAGTACCGCGATGGTCGAGCTGGTTTCGGTCAGGCCATAGGCGTTGGTGAAATCGACGTGCGGGAACAGCTGCATCGCTTTCTGTATCGTTGTCAGCGGCATCTTGCCGCCGCCGTAGGCCAGCGCCTTGAGACTGGGCAGATTCACAGGCGCGCCGCTCTCGGCGAGATGATCGACGATGCGCTGGAGCATGGTCGGCACGAGGAAGGCATTGCTGACACCGTGTTCGCGGCAGGCGGCGAGCCAGGCCTTGGCGTCGAAGCCTTCGAGCTGCACCATGCGGCGGCAGGCATAGGTGGACGACAGCACCGCCGAGATGCCGGCGATGTGGTACGGCGGCACGGTGACGATGATCGCGTCGTTCTCGTCGGCGGCAGCAAACTCGACCGTGCCGACGATGTAGCTCATCAAATTCTCATGGCGCAGGATCGCGGCCTTGGGCTTGCCGGTGGTGCCGCTGGTGAACAGCTGCACGGCGACGGCGCGTGGATCGTCGCCGATCTCGGGAATGCTGCCGTCGGTGGCGGGCAGCGACAGGAACGCGGCGCGATCCACCACCGTCACGCCGGCGCGCGGCTCGATCAACTTGGCGTAGTCGCCGCTGGTGACGAGATACGCCGGCGCCACGCGCTCGATCAGCTCGTTGATCTCGAACCTGGTCAGGCGATAGTTGAGCGGCACATAGGGCACGCCGGCATACGCGGCAGCGAAGATCGCGACCGGCGCAGCGGGGCTGTTCACATCCAGCAGCGCGACATACTGCGCGCCGCTCGCCTTGATCGCGGCAGCCGCACGATAAGCCGCCTCGCGCAATTCAGCGTAAGTGATGCGGCTGTCGCCAGAAGCTACAGCAACACGGTCTCCGAAAGCCTCGGCAGCCATGTCGAGGATGGTTGCGATGTTCATGGGTTGTTGCCGATCAGTCGGAAGATGGCAGCTGCTTGGCCTGCTTGATTTCAAGCGCCACGCCGTCCAGCGACAGCGCGCCCTTGCCGCCATTGGTGCAGAGCAGTTCCAGCGACTCACCGGCATTGACGTAGCGCTTGCCGATGAGGGTTTCACCGGCATCCGCAGCATCCGGCGTGCTTGTCGCCGCCGCCGTCGGCCCGACCATCTCCACGCCGCCGCAGCGCAGTTCGTGCTCGCCACCAGGCGCCTTGATCACCATGACCTGCGTATCGCTCACCGCGCTCTTGAACCGCGCGCCGGCTTTCAGTGTTGTTGCCATTCGTAATCTCCAGCTCGTAATCAAAAATCGTATTCAGCGGCCAACGGCCGATTTCGCCCATAGCGCCAGACGGTCAAACAACCCGGTGCGCGCGGGAAACAAAAAGTGACTATGCCCGGTCTGCGGCAGGATGTGCAGCGTCACATCGCGGCTGCCGGTAAAACTGGCCGGAACCTGGTGCGGCGGACCGACCATGTCCAGCTCGCCGATCCCCAGGAACACGGGCACATCCACCTGCGCTGCTTCAGGTGCGACGTTGCCGGGCAGCATCGACATGAAGCAGGGCACCGGCAGCAGCGGCTCTATCGCATCCTTCAGCGCACCGACTCCGCTCGCGTCGGCCTTGCTGCTGCCGTACAGGTCGTTGCCGCGCGGGGAACGGCCGATGCGTGGATAAGAAACTGCCCCGAACATGTCCTTTGCCAGCCGCACCAGTTCAGCGCGCACCGCGGCGGTATCGGCCGCTAGTTCGCGTGCTTCCGGTTTCAGGAACTCTGGCAATCCGCGCGTACCGAATCCAAGCACCGCCAGCGCCGCATGCTGACGATGCGTGGCCTGCTGCAGAATCGTCATCAGGGCTCCCATCGAATGCCCGACGCCGATGCTGCGCAACTCCGGCAACGGTGGCAACTCCGGCAACAGGCTGCCCTGGCGCAAACCCTTCAACACCTGCGCCACTGCGTGGCTGTTGGCCTGCATCAGCACTTCGGGCGTCAGGGCATAACCGTCCTGCGGCCGGTCGCTTTCGCCGATACCCAGGTGATCGATCAGCACGACGATAAAGCCGCGCGCCGTCATCTGCCGTGCGAAGCTGAAACTACGATCGCTCGTGCTCTCAGGCATCAGGTCGTAGAAGCGGCGGTTCATGCCGCCGCCTGGCAGGCACACCAGTACCATCAGCGGCTGGATCAGGCTGGCCGCATCCGGTGCCAGCACTTCGACCGCGACCTGCAAGGCGCCCTCGCCGGGCAGCGTTACGCCGGCAGGAACACGCAGTTTGAGATGCGCTTCATTCACACCCGGGACTTCAGGCCTTGCCGAGGATGGCGCCAGCCATGCCGGACGAAACCAGCACGTGCTGCACGTCGTTCTTGGCCTGGTTGACCGAGGTGCCGCGCAGCTGGCGCACGCCTTCGGCCATAGTGTTCATGCCGTGGATGTAGGCTTCGCCGAGCAGGCCGCCATGCGTATTCATCGGCAGAGAGCCGTCGAGTTCCAGCGCACCGCTCCTGACGAAATCCTTGGCCTCGCCTTTCTTGCAGAAACCGAAGGCTTCCAGCTGCATCAGCACCTGCGGCGTAAAGGCGTCGTAAATCATCGCAGCCTGCATGTCGGACGGCTTGAGACCGGTCTGCGCATAGAGCCGCTTCGCCGTGCCCCAGGCTTCCGGCATGATTGTGAGGTCGTCGTGGTAGTAGTTGGAAATCACTTCAACGTTGTACGGAATCGACTGGCAGGCGCCGACGATCTTCACCGGCTTCTGCCTCAAGTCACGCGCGCGTTCGAGGCTGGTAACCAGCAGCGCGACACCGCCGTCGGATTCCTGGCAGCAATCGAGCAGGCGCAGCACCGGTTCCATGATCCACTTCGAGGCCTGGTGGTCTTCGATGGTGATCGGCTTGTTGTAGAACCAGGCCTTGGGATTGGTCGCGGCGTACTTGCGCTGGAGCACGGAGACGTAGCCGAGGTCGCGGTTGGTCACGCCGTAGTGGTGCATGTAGCGCTGTCCCTGCAACGCGCCCCAGCTGGCCGGCGTCATCGCGCCGAAGGGCACGCACCACAGCAGCGAGCCGGTGCCGTTACCGGCGCTGGCAGAGTAGCCGGAGGTGTTGGTCGGGTTCTGGCCGAAACGGTATTGCGAGCGCTCGTTCATCGCGCGCCAGATCAGCACGTTCTTGCAGACGCCGGCATTGACCATCGCCATGGCCTGGTAGATCGTCGCCGCCGCCGCCGCACCGCCGCCGGGAATGCGCGTGGTGTAGGCGAGGTCCTTCACACCGAGGCAGCGCGCAAGGCCCATCTCGTCGCTGTTGTCGATGGTGAACGTGATCATGCCGTCGATGTCGCGCGGATCGACGCCGGCGTCTTCGCAGGCTGCGAGCGAGCACTCGGCGGCAAGCTGCAATTCGCTGCGACCGGACTCCTTGGAAAACTCCGTCGCGCCGATGCCGGCGATGGCGGCTTCCTTGAATGTACGAGCCATTATCTTTTCTCTCTTACAGGGCGCGCGGCTTGAAAACCGGCACCTTGTGCTTGTTCATGGTGGGCTCGAAGGTGACTTCGACCGGCAAGTCCTGCTGCATCTCCTCGATCGAAATGCCGACGACATTGGAGACAAAGCGTATGCCCTCCTGCAGGTCGATCACCGCGACGATTGGCGCCTCGCGGAAACCGAATGGAGGCGGATGGCGCGGCACGGTCCAGGCGTGCACGGTGCCATAGCCGGAGAGCGGCACCTCCTCGCGCTTGAGGCTGTGACAGTAAGGGCACATTGGCCGCGGCGGAAAGCGGAACTTATGGCAGTCCGAGCACTTCTGGCCTAGGAATTCCTCGCGGTCGGCCCCCTCCCAGAAGAACTTGGCGTCGGGCGTGACGATGGGCGCGATGCGGATGGGCTTGGGCGCAGCGGGCGAAGCGGCGGTATCTGTCGGTGTGCTCATTCTGGAATCCCTGGTTGGTTTATTTCTTGTCGCCTTGTGCAGCGGACGGCGTCATCGGCGGCGGCGTACCCGGCTTGCGCGCAGGCATGCGCGGCATGCCGGCGAAACCGATGGCCATCTGCTCTTCCATCGTCTTCATGTCGTCTTCCGAGTAGCCCATGCCGGCCATGATCTCCTTGGTGTGCTCGCCCACCAGCAGCGGCCGACCCTGGATCACGCCCGGTGTGTCGGAGAGATTCACCAGCAGGCCGATCTGGTCGAGCTTGCCGACCACCGGATGCGGATAGGACACCACCCACTGATTTTTCTGGAAGTCCTTGTTGTCGTGCAGCTTGCGCGAGAACTCCTCGTCGACGATTTCCACCGGCACGCCCGCAGCGTCGAGTTCCTTGAACCACTGCGCCGCGGTCTGGGTTTTCAGGCGGCCTTCGATGAACGCGGTCAGCGGTGCGTCGTTCTGCTTGCGCGCTTCGGCGGTGGCGAAATGCTCGTCGATGGTCAGGCGCGGCGCGCGCAGCACAGTGAACAGTTCATCCCAGTGCGACTGGTTGACCAGCACGAAGCACAGCCAGCCTTCCTTGGTTTCATAGATGCGATGTCCGGCGGAATAGCCGAACTGCATGCCGTCGATGCGTGGACGTTCGAAGCCCTTGCCGTCCGGCGTGGCCACCGCGTAGCTGGTGTTGAGCAACGCGGCGTTGATGATGGAGGTATCAACAAACTGGCCTTCACCAGTGCGGTCACGGTGATAGATCGCGTTGATCATCGCGACCGCCGAGAGGAAGCCGTTGCCGGTATCGCCGAAGCTGGTGAAGCTCCACAGCGGGCGGCCGACTTCGCCATGCGCGCCGGAACGCGACATGCCGCCATCCTCGTACTGGATACCGGACAGGCACGCGCCGGTCTGGTCGTTGCCCGGCAGTCCGGTCCGGACCCCCTTTTCGAAACCCCGGGTATGGCAGTAGATCAGGTTGGGCCTGATCGCCTTCAACGAGTCGTAGTCCACACCCAGGCGGATGGCTGCGTCGTAG
>JBOICL010000011.1:0-17747 GCA_050740055.1 Stenotrophobium sp. | reverse complement strand
GTATATAATATTATATAACATTCACCGATGCCGAAAGAGCGAGAGCGGGCCGCCACGCGCGGCTGAATCAGCAGCGATAATGCGTCATGCCCACGTCTCGAAGCGACCCGCATCTCGATCTTCTGACCCACATCGGCTGGAACGAGCATCTCTCGCAGAGTCTCGCCGCCTTGCACCAGCCACTGGCCCGCGCCGTGCGAATCTGCGAGCAGCATCGCAGCGAATACCGCGTGCACGACGGTGCGCGGCTGCTCAAGGCGAAGCCGCATCCAGCGCTGCAAAAACAACTCGACGACAACGCTGACGGCATCGCCGTCGGCGACTGGGCGCTGATCGAGGACAACAGCGGCGGCCACTGGATCACGCAACTGCTGCCGCGCACCAGCCTGCTCGCGCGCGGCCGCGAGGACGGTAGCCGCCAACGCATCGCCGCTAACGTCGATACGGCGCTGCTGGTGATGGGGCTGGACGGCGACTTCAGCCCGCAGCGGTTCGAACGCTACCTGCTGCTGGTGCGTGGCGCGCAGGTCACGCCGGTGGTGGTACTGACCAAGCCCGACCGCTGCGCGGACGTGTCTGCGAGCCTGCACGAGATCCGCGCCATCGCCGGTCCCGTTGCGGACATCCATGTGCTGGACCCGCGCACGCTGCAGGCACCGGAAGCGCTCGCGCCTTATCTCGCGACCGGCCAGACCCTGGTGCTGCTCGGCTCCTCCGGCGTCGGGAAATCCACGCTGATGAACACCCTGCTCGGCAACGATGGCCAGCGTACCGGCGCGACCCGCGAGTACGACGACCGCGGCCGCCACACCACCACCTCCCGCGCGCTGCGCCCGCTGCCGCAGGGCGCCTGCCTGATCGACACGCCCGGCGTGCGCGAGCTGCGCCTGTCCGGCGAAGAAGCGGTGGAGCAGGATGCGTTTGAGGACATTCAAAGTCTCGCCGCGAACTGCCGCTTCAGCGACTGCCAGCATCGACGCGAACCTGGCTGCGCGGTCACGGTGGGCGTGGCGGCAGAACGGCTTGCGCGCTACCACAAGCTCAAAGACGAACTCGCGGCGTCGAATCAGGCGCGAGCCGGTAAAGGCCCGGTCCGCAATCCCCGCTAAGGCCGTTCCTGCGGAAAACGTTTGAAGTAGTCCTCAAGATTCGGCGGACGATAGCTGGGATCGCGCGCGTAGCGCTCCTTCACGGATGGATGCAGCGATTCCAGCGTCGCGCCCTTCTGCGGATCGGGCTGGGCGATGGGGCGGTAATAAGGCGGAAGTAGCTTATAGATTCCGCTCCAAGATTCATTCAGTGGCGCGAGCGCATCGGGCTTGGAGGGAATCGCGTCCAGAGCGAGACCGCAGTCGCGCGCCTTGCCCCCCATCCAGTCCAGCGCGATATCCGACATCGCCGTGGATGGATAGCCGCCGCCAATATTCGAGTGCACGCCTGCGAACCACACCTGCTCCAGCCGCTGCCCCACGGTTTGAGCGAGCTGGTGCCACAAGGTCGCTCCGAATTTGCGCCGCTTCTCGTCGATCGCCAAAGCCTGATACGCGTTCTCCACCAGCGAGCTGAGATCAGTGTCGTGGAAACGAAAATCGTCGCGCCAGATGTAGCCGCCGTTGAACAGCAGCGGGTTGCCCAGCGCGCCCACCGTATCCCACACGCCGATGAACTTGATCGGCGACCAGTCCGCCACCGCGTAGGTGCGGCGGAACAGCGTCGCCTCGATTTCGCGCGGGTGGCTTGCCGGATCGCTGGAACGGTAAAGCTTGTAGGCCTGATCGACGCGGTCGGCGGCATTGCGCCGTAGGATGCCGCACTTGCGCACCAGTCCGGCGAGACTGCGCACCGTGAACGCACCGCGGCTGAAGCCGAAGAAAAACAGTTCGTCACCGGGATCGTAGTGTGTGACGAGATAACGGTAGGCGTCGCAGATGTTGCGTGACACGCCGACGCCGGTCATGGCGTCAAAAGCGCGCTGCAGCAAACCGCCGCTGGTACCGATGCCGGGGTCGTAGAACATCTGTTGCGCCGTTCCGTTGTCAGCGGCGTCCTTCACCGACTGCGCAATTTTCACCACATTGGTCGGACACGGTATGCCGTCGTCCGTCTCGTCCGGTGTGTTCCAGGTGCCGTCGCAGCAGATCACCAAGCGTTTCATCTTGCCCCCTTTGCCGGACTGGCCTTTGTTCTTGCGACTGATTCTGCGCCAGAGTCGTCAGTACGGACAGCATCGCGCAGGATGCGCAGGGCCGCTAAGATGCCCAGCCTATGCGCAAGCTCAAACTCGCCGGACTCGTCTTCGTCTTCTGCTGGTTCTTTTTCGGCGGCATCGGCCACTTCGTCCAGACTGATTTCTTCGTCAGCATCGTGCCGCCCTACATCGCATGGCCGCGCGCGGCGGTTTACGTCAGCGGCGTATGCGAACTGCTCGGCGCCTTCGCGCTGATTCCGCTGGCGACGCGGCGGCTCGCGGGCTGGGCGCTGCTCCTGCTCATCGTCTGCGTAACGCCCGCCAACCTTTACATGTGGCTGCACCCCGAACTGTTCCCGAAGTTCTCGCCTGCGCTGCTCAGCGCGCGCATGGTGGCGCAGGTGCTGCTGATGGTCTGTGTCTGGTGGAGCACGCGGCCGGATCGCGTGCGCGTGCAAACCGGCGTGCCTGCAGGCCTCTAAAGATTCATTTTCCATAAGGAAATTCAGATGAAAACCATCGTCGTAAAACGCACCATCGACGCGCCGGCCGATAAAATCTTCGCGCTCCTCGCCGACCACGCCAACTACAAGAGCTTCCACGGCGTAAAAGATTCCAAACTGGTGAAAAACGGCAAGCCCAGCAAGAACGGCGTCGGCGCGATCCGCGAAATAACGGCCGGCCCGGCTTGGTTCCGCGAGGAGATCACCGCCTACCAGCAACCGACGCGACTGGATTACCTGATCCTGCAATCGCGTCCGCCGCTGGAACACCAGGGTGGCAGCATACGGCTGGAAAAATCCGCGGGCGGCACCGATGTCACCTGGACTACGACCTTCCGCGTCAAGATTCCGCTGATCGGCGCGCTGATCACGCCGATCATGGCCGGGAAGCTCGAAAAAGCGTTCGGCGGAATGCTCAAGGAAATCGACGGGCGCTTGCAGAAACGCTGAGTCGCGTGCCACCACGCGCAAGGAGACATTGCCATGACGGCTGACTGGCAGACGAAACTGAACCTGCAATACCCCGTGGTGCAGGCCGGCATGGGTGGAGGACTGTCCGGCGCCGAACTCGCCACGGCGGTCAGTCTCGCCGGTGGTCTCGGCACGGTCGGGCTGATGCCGCCCGTACCGTTTCATCAGGCCTTGCGCGAAACCCGAGAGCGTTGCGGCGGAAAACCTTTTGCCGCGAACTTGCTGATGCCCTTCGTGCGCAAGGCACATGTCGAAGCCTGCATTGCCGAGCGCGCGGCGGTGGTCACGATGTTCTACGGCTTCGACCGCGACCTCGTGCGTTACCTGCAAAGCGCGGGCATCGCCGTCTGGCACCAAGTCGGCGATACCGTGCAGGCGCAACGCGCGCTGGATGACGGCGTCGATGGCCTGATCGTGCAAGGCGAAGAAGCGGGCGGCCATCTCGCCAGCAGGAGCGGCGCACCGCTGTCCACGCTGCTACCGGCACTGCGCAAACTGGGTGGCAATCGCTGTCCGCTGATTCCCGCAGGCGGCATCCACGATGCGGCCAGCGCCCGCAAAGCCCGCGAGCTGGGTGCGGACGCAGTGGCCGCCGGCACACGCTTTCTGCTGACACCGGAAAGCGAGGCGCATCCGGCCTATCAGCAGCGTCTGCTGGAAGCACAGGACACGCTGCGCACCGAACTGTTCGGACTGGCGTGGCCAGCGCCGCACCGCGTCGTCGGCAACGCGGCCACCGCGCGCTGGTGCAAACATGATGTAAACGGACCGCGCTGGGCGCAGGCCGTCAACAAGCTGATGGTTCCCAGCCGTCGGCTGCTGCCGATGGAGAGCGTGATCCATCTGGTCAAATTGCAGCGCGTGGGCCTGCCGCTGTATTCACCCGCGGGGCTGACCCGCGAAATGGATACGCGTTTTCTCGACGTGACTCCGCTCTATGCCGGAAGCTGCGTGCGCGACATCACGAGCCTGCGGCCGGCGGCGGAAGTCGTGGCGGAACTTGCTGCCGGGTTCGGCACCTGAGCCTCCGGCGCGCCGGATTCTTGAGCAATCCCGTTCGCTATCCTGCACTTGCCCGCTGCCAAACGAGGCAGCGGTTGTTCGCCGGCATCGCGCGGTCTTCCAGCAGGCGCAGACCAATCGCCTGCGCCAGCGCATCGACTGCCTCGAAGTCGCGGATACCACACTGCTGCGCATCCAAGCGCAGCGACTGGTCAAAGGCTGCGTTGCTTTCACTGGTGAACTGCCCGCCGTAGTTGAACGGGCCATAAATTGCGAGCCTGACATCCGCCGTCATCACTTCCGGCAGGCGCGCGAACATCCGCTCCACTTCCGGCCAGCTCATGATGTGCAGCGTGTTGGCACTGAACACGGCGTCGTAGCGCTGCGCCGGCCACTCGGCCTGATTCACGTCCAGCACCAGCGGCGCGGGCGTGTTGGGCAGCGCTGCTTCATCCAGCCAGTGGCGGATGCCGTCGAGATTTTCCGCGCGGTCCGCGGTCTGCCATTGCAAATGCGGCAGGGCCTGCGAGAAGTGCACCGCGTGCTGGCCGCTGCCGCTGCCGATTTCCAGCACGGACCTGCGATCCGCGAAGTGCTCGCGCAGCACTGCGAGTATCGGCTCGCGGTTGCGCTCGCTGGCGGCTGAGTACGGCTTTTGCGTCAATGCATGCAAAGTGCGCGCAAGCCCTGGAACACGCACAGGCCGCCAGCGGCCAACAGCAGGATGAAGGTGAGCAGGGTTCCGTAGAAACGGCCGAACTTCCATTTTTCGGTGAAGCTCAGCGAAACGCCGTGCAGGATGCGCGCCACCAGCAGTGTGATGCCCAGCGCGTGCAGAAGGTATGCCGGGTAGTGGCTCAACTCCAGCAAGCCGATCATCAACAGGATCAGCGGCACATACTCTGAGAAATTGCCGTGGCCACGGATGCGCCGCAGCATCACGGGATCGCCGCCATCCCCCAGGCTGGCGCCGTGACCGCGCAGTTGCACCACGCGGTAGCTGAGTACAAAGAACCACAACGCCAGTAGGCCGGTGTACAGCGGTGTGACGATCATTGAATGCTCTCCTGTAAATGTGATTCAGTCAGTCAGCCGGACAAAGAGGCATGGACGAGCACGCTCAAATCAGTTTCACTTTGACCTTCTTCGCCGCCTTGCGCAGATCATTGTCCAGTGTGGCGAGCGGCAGCCGGCGGCGCTGGGCGAGTTCAAGATAGCTGGCGTCGTAAACGGTAAGGGTGTGTTCCGTCGCCAGCGCCATCACATCTATCCGCACCCGGTCTAATAATGGCGCATCAAGCTCCACGCAAAAGCCGCCGATCATCGCCAGTGCCATCGCATAGTCGGCTTCGGTCATACGTGCCTTTCGGCGCATCATCCACAATACATTGTAGGCCTCGAACGGCCAGATGCACGGCGCGATGAGCGGCCGCATTCTGGCGGCATTGCGGATCGCATTCGGAGGAGATTCATCCGGTACCGCGCAGGCGATGGCAGCGCTGGCATCAAACACCATGGCTTCCATTACCGGCGTCCTTCGTCACGAGCGGCAAGGATTTCCTTAATGGTAATGGGGTTCTTGCGCTTGGGGCGCGTGGCCCGGTACGCATCCATTTGAGCAAAGAGCGCATCGAGCTTGGCGCGGTCTGGCTGGCCACTCACCGGCCCCAATTCCGCCACTGCCTTGCCGTGCCTTGTGATGGTCACACGCTCGCCGCGCGCAACGCGCGCGAGGAGCTTGGGGAAATGCGTTTTGGCCTCGTAGATGCCGACTTCCATAACGGACTCTAAACTGGTCTGAATACAGACCAGTTTAGGTCAATCACAGTTTTCGGTAAACCTCGGCGCCCTGCTGCTTGAACTCCGCGGATTTTTCTTCCATGCCCTTCTTCAATGCGGCCTGTTCGTCTGCGCCGATCTTGGCGGCGTAGTCGCGCACGTCCTGGGTGATTTTCATGGAGCAGAAATGCGGCCCGCACATGGAGCAGAAATGCGCCAGCTTGGCGCCTTCCTGTGGCAGGGTTTCGTCGTGGAATTCCCTGGCCTTCTCCGGATCGAGGCCGAGGTTGAACTGGTCTTCCCAGCGGAATTCGAAGCGCGCTTTTGAGAGAGCGTTGTCGCGCAGCTGCGCAGTCGGATGGCCCTTGGCCAGATCGGCCGCGTGTGCGGCGATCTTGTAGGTGATGATCCCTTCGCGCACATCGTTCTTGTCCGGCAGACCGAGATGTTCCTTGGGCGTGACGTAGCAGAGCATGGCGGTGCCAAACCAGCCGATCATGGCCGCGCCGATGCCGCTGGTGATGTGGTCGTAGCCGGGCGCGATGTCGGTGGTGAGCGGCCCCAACGTGTAGAACGGTGCCTCGTCGCAATCGCGCAACTGCTTGTCCATGTTCTCCTTGATGAGCTGCATGGGCACGTGGCCGGGGCCTTCGATCATCACCTGCACATCATGTTTCCACGCGACTTTCGTCAGTTCGCCCAGCGTTTCCAGCTCGCCGAACTGCGCCTCGTCGTTGGCATCCGCGATGCTGCCAGGACGCAGGCCGTCACCAAGGCTGAAGGTCACGTCGTAGGCCTTCATGATCTCGCAGATGTCTTCGAAATGCGTGTAGAGGAAGTTTTCCTTGTGGTGCGACAGACACCACTTGGCAAGTATCGAACCGCCGCGAGAAACGATGCCGGTAACGCGATTCGCAGTCATCGGCACATAGCGCAGCAGCACGCCGGCGTGGATGGTGAAGTAGTCCACGCCCTGCTCGGCCTGCTCGATCAGCGTGTCGCGGAAAATTTCCCAGGTCAGGTCTTCGGCTTTTCCATTTACTTTTTCCAGCGCCTGGTAGATCGGCACAGTGCCTATCGGCACCGGCGAGTTGCGGATGATCCACTCGCGCGTCTCGTGGATGTTCTTGCCGGTCGACAGGTCCATCACCGTGTCGCCGCCCCAGCGCGTGGCCCAGACCATCTTCTCGACTACCTCGACGATGCTCGAAGTCACCGCGCTGTTGCCGATGTTGGCGTTGATCTTCACCAGGAAGTTGCGGCCGATGATCATCGGCTCCAATTCCGGATGGTTGATGTTCGCCGTGATCACAGCGCGGCCACGCGCCACTTCGCTGCGCACGAATTCCGGTGTGATTTCTTCCGGGATACTGGCGCCGAAGGACTGCCCCGCATGGCGCTTGAGGATGCCCGCCTTCGCATAGGATTCGCGCAGTTCCTGCACACGACAGTTTTCGCGGATGGCGATGAACTCCATCTCCGGAGTGATGATGCCGCGGCGCGCGTTGTGCATCTGCGTGACGTTCATGCCGTTCTTCGCACGCAGCGGTGCACGGATGTGCTCGAAACGCAGATGTCGCGTTTTCTCGTCGGCAGCGCGGATGCGGCCGAAGATCGAGGTCGGGCCTTTCAGTTCCTCGGTGTCGCCACGCGCGGCGATCCACGGCGAGCGCAGCGCGGGCAGACCGCTGAGCAGGTCGATACTCACCGCAGGATCGGTGTACGGTCCGCTGGTGTCGTAAACGGTGATTGGCGGATTGGGCTCGCCGCCGCGCTCGCTGTGCGTGGGTGTCTGCGTGATCTCGCGCATGGGCACACGGATGTCCGCACGCGAACCCTGCACGTAAATCTTTTGCGACTTTGGGAAAGGCTTGCAGACATCGGCGGACAATCCGGCGGCTTGTTCAAACAGTGTTTCTGGTGTTTCGGCAACGGCGTTCATGACGCATCCTCGTGATTCGCGGGCGCAGAAAGCTGCCGAGCATGACCATGCTCAAGCCTTCCCTACGCCGGTGCAATCTGAATATTCCTTCCGGCCAGGTTCCAAGGGTTTGATCTCAGCCCGCAAGGGCACCCCCGGCTTGGAGCGCGCAGGTTAGGCCAGCGCGGCAAGGCTGGCAACCCACGATCGTGGCGCAAGTACGGTTTGGACGGCACCGGCCGCGGCCCGCTATCCTAGGCCATGCTTTTCCTGCGGCGCTCGCATCCCCTGGTGATCTGGCTGGCCCTGGCCGCGCTGCTCTATCGCGCGCTGATTCCGGCCGGATTCATGCCGTCGTTCAAGGGCGACGGACAAGGCGTTTCCATCGCCTTCTGCGTCGGCGGCAAGCTCAAGATATTGACTGACGGGGATGGCGCGCCCGCCAATCACGTCGCCTCCGAATGCGCGTTTGCGATGGCCGTCGTGCCCGTGCTGCCTGCATCCACGGCTGTCTTTGTGCCGCATCGTCACGCACCCACCGTACTCGTTGCCGCGGCGACGAACCTGACCGTTTCCCGCTCAATCACTCCCCAGCCGCCGGTGCGCGGCCCGCCGCAGCTCTCCTGATCGCTTGCTTTCGTTCGCGGCGCATCCGTGCGCCGCTGCCGCGCGCCTGTGGCGCGTTCGATTCGATTGGGGACTTTCGTGAATACCTTTCTTATTTCCATGCCGCGCGGCAAATGCGCGGCCTTGTATGCGGCGGCGATCATTGCCGTCGTGCCTCACTATGCTGCCGCCTGCTCCAGTTGCGGTTGCAATCTCGGCACCGAATGGGCCGATGCAGGCTATGCCGCCGCACCTGGCTTCAGGGCCGATTTTCGCTATGACTTCATCAACCAGAACCAGTTGCGCACCGGCACTCACGCTGCTGTAGCCGCAGATGTCGCCAACGCGGTCAATACCGGAACGGTGGGCGAATACCAGCAGGACACCCTGACGCGCTTCTATACCCTGGGCCTGGATTACAGCTTCAACCACGACTGGGGCGTGAACCTGCAACTGCCCTATCTGGCCCGCTACCACAGCACCATCGCTGAGCCGGGCACCGGGCAACAGGACAGCTCGGCCGAGAAGGGCCCTAGCGACGTGCGCCTGACCGTGCGCTATCAAGGCATCTTCGACGACCGCAGTCTTGGCGTGCAACTGGGCGTGAAACTGCCCACCGGCGATTTCCACCAGAAATTTTCCAGCGGCCCGGACGCGGGCGCACAGCTGGACCGCGGCCTGCAGCTCGGCACCGGCACCACCGATCTGATCCTCGGCGTTTATCACTTCGCCTCGCTGAACCGGAACTGGGACCATTTCGAGCAGGCGCAGGTCAAGGCCGCGCTCGATGGCCGCGAAGACTTCCGCCCCGGCGCGCAGCTGACGGCGAGCGCGGGGCTGCGCTACGTTGGCAGCACGCGCTTCATCCCGCAGCTGCAGGTCAACCTAAAGGTCGAAGACCGCGAATCAGGTGATCCCGGCCAGGCCGACATCCACAACAGCGGCAGCCGCGAACTGGCGCTGAGTCCCGGCCTGACTTACAAGCCGGCGAAGAAAGTGGCGATCTATGGTTTTGTGCAGTTACCTGTGTATCGCAGCTACAACGGCCTGCAGCTTTCGCCGAGCTATATCGTCAGCACCGGACTGCGTTATTCCTTCTGAACCGGACGCGGTTCGCGCAGCAGCGGGTCGATGGCGCGTTCAAGGCCAGGCAGGTCGTAGGCCTGCCTTTCACCCTGGCCGCCATCGATCCGCAGCAGGCCGCCGCGGTCGATGACGAAGGTGATGGGCAGGCGCCAGATGCGGCCATAAGCGTCTGCCTTCACGGCGTCGTACATCGCCGCCGGAAACGGCAGCGTGGCGGCCATGTCGTGGACTTTCCTGAGATCCTCCGGATCGTCCATGCTCACGGCGATCACATCAAGGCCCTCGCCTTGGTGCGCGTGCAGGTAGGCGCCGAAGGCGGGCAGTTCGCTGCGGCAGGGCACGCACCAGGTTGCCCAGAAGTTGAGGATGACGACATCGCCGCGATGATCGGCGAGCTTGAAGCGGCCGCCGTCGAGCAGACTGGCGCTGAAATCGGGCGCAGGTTCTCCGATGTTCAACGCCCACGCCGCCGCGGGCAGCAGCAAGCACAGCGCAAACAGGAGGATCGAGCGTGCGCGCAACATCAGGCGGGAGTTCCATCAACGAGTGAATATGCAGACCAGTTTAGTGCAACGGCTATTCCGATCAGAAATGAGCCGTCGCCCGCTCATTCGTTCCGCACAAAATTAAAGTGATAATTTATTAATTAAATATAATTTTGGTATATAATTAAACACAGTCTTCATCAGCAAATCCGCAAGAGCGGGTCGACCTCCACGCACTGGGGTAACGCTCAATGCACAGCCACCGCCTTGCCCGCTTCCGCCACACCCACCGAATCGCGCAGCAGGTCGTCGCCGGACAATTGCGTCGCATTCTTGCCACCCAGAAAATCGGTGAGGCCGGACTTGGCGTAATGCGCCTTGATGCGGTCACTCATCAGGCCGATGTACTCCAGATTCGGGATCAGGCGCTGGAACATGATGTTGCGGAAGGCCTTCATCGACGGCGCGTTCATCACGATCTCGTCCCATTGTTTAAGCGTGATGCGCCCCTCGAACCATTCGTAGTAAATCTCGCGCGAGAGGAAACGGTTGCGCATCAGCAGCGCGACCTCGTAGGCCCAGTCCTCGCGCTCGCGACGCTCGGTATTGGTGAGCGCCTCCTGCACATGCGAGCGCAGCGCCAGCACACCGTAATGCACATGCCGCGCCTCGTCCTGGATCACATACTTGAGCAGATTCTTCAGCAGCGGCTCGCGCGTGAAGTTGTACATGGTGCTGAACGCGCCCAGCGCCAGCCCTTCCACCATGATCTGCATGCCGAGGAACTTGATGTCCCAGCGGCCGTCGGTCATGAGGTCGTCGATGATCACGAACAGGTTGTCGTTGATCGCGTAGACCTTCTGCATCTTGGTATCGAGATAACGCAGGAACACTTCCAGGTGGCGGCCCTCGTCCATTACCTGCGTCGCGCCGTAGAGCTTGCCGTCCAGCCACTGCACGCTCTCGGTAACCTGCGCGGCGGCGTAGAGCGCGCCTTGCTCGCCGTGCATGAACTGCGACAGCGTCCACGCGCCCATATCGCTGGCGAAGCGCAGCTTCTCTTTCGCATTGAGCCGAACGCCGACAGCTTCGAGCTGCGGAAACGGCGGATAGTCCAGCGGCATCACCGGCCGCTCCGGGTCTTCCGGGTCCACCGACATGCTCCAGTCGAGATCGCGGTCACCGTCCCACTGGTTGGCGACGGCGCGGCGGTACAGTTCGTACATTTCCGGGTATTCAGACTTGTAGGTGAGATCGAAATGCGCCGAGTGATTCGCCTTCATCGGCACCTCGTCGCCCTGCTGCGCGCGTTTTGCGATCAGCCCGCGCATCGCCGAGGGCGCCATCGCCATCGCGACTTTCGCGTTGCCGATCGACAGCATCTGGCCGAGGTTGTCGACCGTGCCGTAGATGGAGTTCTGCGCCTTCAGCGGCAGTCCGTTGAGCATGCGATCAAATGTAGTCATGACATCTCCTCAGGCTTCAATCAACAGCGGTTCCAGTGCATAGGCGGAGCAGGCCAGCACATAGCCCTGCGCGCGCTCATCCGCGGTAAGACAGTTGGGTTCGTTGTGCGCGACTGCGCCGCTGACGACGCGCACCTTGCAGGCGCCGCAGCCGCCGACGGTGCAGCTGAAACGCAGGCCGAGATTCTCGCGCAAGCCAGCGTCGAGGATGGACTCGCCCGCCTGCTGCGTAACCTGCCGCTTTGATTGCTGAAAGCTGATCTGCTGCGGCGCCGTGGGCCGCTGTACTTGGCGCGGCGCGGCGAGGAAGCGTTCGTGGCGGATGTTCGCGGCGCTCACGCCGTTGGCGCTCAGTGCGGACTCCGCCGATTCCATCAGCCCGGTCGGCCCGCAGAGGTAAAACGTGGCGTCGTGCAGATCGCGGAAATGCTCCGCGACGCGCGCAGCATCCAGCCGACCGCGTGCGCCGCTCCACGCCATATCCGCTTGCGACAATACGTGCGTGACTTGCAGGCTCGCATGCCGCCGCATCAGCGCGTCCAGCCGCTGGTGGAAAATGATGGATGCCTCGTCACGGCTGGTGTAGAGCAGCACGATGGGCCGCTGCGGATTCGCCGCCAGCGCGGTTTCGATCAGCCCCATCACCGGCGTGATGCCGCTGCCGCCCGCGACAAAACCCAGCGGGCCGGTGGCTTCGAGGTCCAGCACGAAATCGCCGGTGGGGCCGATCACGCCGTAACGGTCGCCAGCTCGCAGGCGGCTGCGGATGTGTTCGGACACCGCACCGCCCTCAATCATCTGCACCGTGCAGGCGAGC
The DNA here is from genome assembly GCA_050740055.1 of Stenotrophobium sp. Taxonomy (GTDB): domain Bacteria; phylum Pseudomonadota; class Gammaproteobacteria; order Nevskiales; family Nevskiaceae; genus Stenotrophobium. The sequence goes on along the minus strand of JBOICL010000011.1, from coordinate 5,423 downwards.
CGCCCGCCTTCGGGTGCCGATAGCGAAAACGCGCGCTTGTGCGTCTGGCCGCCGATCTCGAAGCAGTGCGTCAGGTACTGGCCGGCGCGGAAATGAAACGGCCGGCCGTCGTCAGGCTCCAGCATCAGCGTCACCGCGCGCGGGGTTTCGTGCACCAATTCCGCCACGCGCACAGGACGGCGCTCGATGGCGTGACCACCGCGCGACCAGCGCCGCGAAGCGCCTTCGCGGCGCGGCAAGATCAAGCGGGTTGGACGTAGGCGGAACCACATGCGCGAATGCCCTGCCAAAATCGGGTGCTGGGACTCTGCGCGAGCCCTGCTGTGCTGTCAACCGAGTGTTTAATTTTGGTTAGATCGATTACCTCACCTGCCGTGTTGGGCGTTTGTTTTGCAAATTGCTAAGGTGCGCGCAACCCAAGCATATGGAGCCGCGCCATGCGCCGCCTGCGTATCCTCGCCCTCGTTCCCGCTGTTTTTCTCGCCGCCTGCACCTATTACTTCAACTGCCTCAGCGGGCCGCCGAAGCCGCCGTCGCCACCGCAAGTTGTGCGCTTTCTCGCCTTCGGCGATGCCGGTTCCGGCAGCGTGAGGCAGGCGGCAGTGGGTCATGCGATGGCGCAGGTCTGCGCCGCGCGAGGCTGCGATTTCGCACTGGAACTGGGCGATAACTTTTATCCGGCGGGTGTGACCAGCACCAGCGATCCGCAGTTCCAGAGCGCCTTCGAGCGACCCTATGCGGAACTCAACTTCCCGATCTACGCCGTGCTCGGCAACCACGACAACGGCACGGTCGGCGGCGAAGGCAACAACAATGCGCGCGGCAACATCGAGGTCACCTACCGCTCCGCGCGCTGGCGCATGCCGGCGCGGCGCTACAGCTTCATGGCCGGCAGCGACGGCACGAATATTTTCGCGGAATTTTTCGCGCTGGACTCCAGCCCGCTGACCGCGCGCGTCTCAGACCACAGCCCCGACTGGGCTCCGGGCCCCTACGCCGAGCGCGAACTCGACTGGCTGCGCGACGCCATGCACAACTCGAAGGCGCAATGGAAAATCGCCTTCGCGCATCACCCCTATGTCTCCAACGGGCTGCACGGCAATGCCGGCAACTACGACGCCGACCTTCCGGCGAATTCACCCACCGCTCGCGGCACGCTGTGGAAGGACCTGCTCGACAAGACCATCTGCGAGCAGAAGGCCGACCTCTATCTGGCCGGGCACAACCACGACCTCGAATGGCTCAAGCCGGTGCCCGCCTGCGGGCCGACGCAGTTCATCGTTTCAGGCGCGGGCTCGCCCGACGAGGAACGCCGGCTCGGTGACCGCGTGCGCAACGCCGTCTACTGGCAAGCCGATCGCGCAGCCGGATTCTTCTGGATAGAGTTGAAGGGCAAGCAGCTCACCGCCGCCGCCTACACGCTCACGCCGCAGGACGCGCTGCCGCTGGATGCGCAAGGCAAGCCGCAGGCGGCGTTTGAGCAGACGGTAGAAAAAGGCCAGTAGATGGGCGAGGACCGTAGGATGGAATGAACAGAGTGAATTCCATCGTTCGCAAGCTATGCGATTCACTTCGCGTATCGCATCCTACAACTCAGACTCGACTCCGCTGTTGAGCGTCGCGAAATACATGCCGGCGTAAATACGCGGCTCGACCAGCAGTCCTTCAGCGGATTTTCGCGCCAGCCAGCTCCGCGCCTGTGCCAGCGGCACAAGATGCACGGTGATGTTCTCGCCGTCCACACCGCCACCGGCATGCACGCGGGTGAGGTCATGGGCGCGCACGAAGTGCAGCAGTTCTGAAGTCAGCCCCGGCGCGACCGGGCCGGTCAGCAGCAGTTCGGCGCGCGCGGCGCGGTAGCCGGTTTCTTCTTCCAGTTCGCGCAGCGCGGAGGCGATCACACTCTCGCCGCCGTGACCCTCGTCGCCGATGATGCCAGCGGGCAGTTCGATGGTGCGCGCCTGCAAAGGCACGCGGTACTGCTCCACCAGCAGGATCTCGCGCGCGGGCGTGATGGCGAGAATGAACGCGGCGCCGGTGCTGTTGACGCGCTCGACGTATTCCCAGCGGCCATTCTGCGAGAGCCTGAGGAACTTGCCCTGATACAAGTTTTTGATCGGGGCCTTAATCGGCGCTTGGTTATCTGTGCTCACTATTCCGTCACCCGCCCGCGACACGGTGTTTTTGCGAAGCAAAACGGGTGCGGGAGCGGGCGGCGGGGTGCCGACCTTCGCTGGTCGCAGGCTTCGGGCGCCTCCCGCACCCATTGCCCTTCGGGCAAACACCGTGTCGGCACCCGCCCTTGTGTTTTGCTGCATTATTCATGTGACTATTTGATGATCATATTTAATTTTAGTAAATATTTAAAAACACATTGGAACTTGGAATTGAACAGAGCGGGTGCGCAGAATCCGCCATTCAGCGGCCCTGTTCTTCTTCGCGTATCCATGTCGCAGTGATGTCCGGTTTCGCGCCCTGCGCGAGTTCCTTCGCGATCAGGCGGAACGCCGGTTCCATCTCCTGCGCGAAGCGGAAAGGCGGATTGACGACCAGCACGCCGCAGGCATGCAGCGGATGTTTCTCCACGCCCGATGCGGAAATCTCCGCGCCGCTTTCGGCACCGTTGTCGAACTCGAAGTTCAGCGCGGGCCGCGTCAGCTCGCGCCCCATGCGGCGCAGGAATCCGTTGACCGCATGACGGTTCTTGACCGGATACCACATGGCGATGATTCCACCCGCGAAGCGCGCCAGCGATTTCACCGCGAGCTGCGCAATTGCATCGAGTTCGTCGCTGCGCTCGAAGGGCGGATCGACCAGGATCAGGCCGCGCTTCTCGGCGGGCGGCAGCAGCGCGTGGGCCTCGTAGCCGTCGCGCACATGCACTGCGACGCGCGGATCGCGCGCGAATATCGCTTTCAGATCTTCCGCGACTTCCGGCACTTTTTCGCAGAGCACGAGACGGTCGTTTTCGCGTGCTGCGGCGAGCGCGAATGCCGGGGAACCTGGGTACGTGAGACGCATCGCTTGGCGAGCACTGCTCGCCGATGCGTCGAGCGCCTGAGCCGCTGGCGGCGAAGGGAGACGCGTTGACTTGCCGGCACTGCTCGCCGATGCGTCGAGCGCCTGAGCCGCTGGCGGCGAAGGGAGACGCCCTTCATTCTCAGCATTGGCCGCGCGTACCACATCGAGATACGTCGCCAGCGGCTCCGGCACCTGCGTCAGCGCCATCAGCCGCGCCACGCCATCGCGCCACTCGCCGGTGCGTTCCGCGCCCTCGCTGCCCAGATCATAGAAGCCGGCGCCGGCGTGCGTATCGACATAGCACCAGGGCTTGTCCTTGCGCTTGAGCGCGTTGAGCAAGCCGCACAGCAGCACGTGTTTGAACACGTCCGCGAAATTGCCCGCGTGATAACTGTGCCGGTAGTGCATGGAGCCAGAATCTCAGATCGCATCCAGCGGGCTGCGCACGCCGCGCCCGCCCTTGTTGAGCACGTGGGTGTAGATCATGGTGGTGCTGACATCGGCATGACCGAGCAGTTCCTGCACGGTGCGGATGTCGTAGCCGCCTTCCAGCAGATGCGTGGCAAACGAATGCCGCAGTACGTGCGGCGTGCAGGGCTTGACGATGCCCGCCGTCGCGGCCGCGCGGCGCACGGCGCGCTGCACCTGCTGCTCGTTGATGTGGTGACGGCGCACCGCGCCGCTGCGCGGGTCGGCGGAAAAGCCGTCCGCCGGGAAAACATACTGCCAGGCCCACTCGCCGCCGGCACTGGGATACTTGCGCCCCAGCGCGTCCGGCATCCAGGCCTGTGCCCGGCCGGCCTTGCGATCCGCATCGTAGAGTTTTCTGCGCGCCTGCAGGTGCGCACGCAAGGGTTCCACCAACCGTTCGGGCAGAACCGTCACGCGATCCTTGCCACCCTTGCCGTCACGCACCGTAATCTGGCGCGGCGGCAGCTCGACATCCTTCACCCGCAGCCGCACACCCTCCATCAGGCGCATGCCGGTGCCGTACAGCAATCGCACGATCAGCGCCACCGTACCGTCCTCCAGCGCGGACAGCAGCGCCTGCACCTCCGGCTGTGTCAGCACCGTGGGCAAACGCTGCGGCTTCTTGGCGCGGGTGACATTGCTCAGCCACGCCAGCTCGATGCCCAGCACCTCGCGATACAGAAACAACACGGCCGACAAAGCCAGATTTTGCGTGCTGGCGGAGACATTCAGACGCACCGCCAGATCGCTCAGGAACGCCTCCACCTCGGGCGCACCCATCTCGCGCGGGTGCCGCTTGCCATGAAACAGGATGAAGCGTTTAATCCAGTGCAGATACGTCTCTTCCGTGCGCAAGCTGTAGTGCTTGGCGCGACAAAGCCGACGAACTTGGTCCAGCAATTTGGGGGATTCTGCCATTGACGTATTTGCCGGGTGCCCGTGACGCGATGCTTGCACTCACAAAAATGAAATCAAATGGTTAGCGAGAGCATGCCAAGATTATACGTCATGAATGTCGAATTATGCGTCATGATGCTGATGTCTAATTGTTGTTAGCCCTAAAGCCAATAGCTGTTGCTTCAAAGGTAGTCTGTAAAAAATCCCGTAGAGAATTTCTCTACATCACAAACGATAAAGGTAAATAAATGTCTAGCTCTAAATGTCATGGGTGCGGAGGCAACATTGGCCCAACTGGCTCCTCGCCTTACAAATGCAATAAATGCGGCAAAATTCTTTGCTATAGCTGCTCAAACAAGGCCAGCTCTTGCAAATCCAATCCTAAAGGCACACCCAAATGTGACGGCTACTACCACAGAAGCTCCTAACCATGCCTCGCCTGAATACTCGCCTTGAAGCCGAGGGTGCCGAATTCTTGGTGCTTGGCAATCTGCTTATTCAAGGTGTCGCTGCCTACAAGAGCTACACAAACATGGCGGGTTACGACATTGTGGCAACAAAACCAGAGCAAAATCGCTCCGCACGCATTCAAGTCAAAAGCAGGTGGCGCACTGGCGCACAGGGTTTCATCATCAATAACTTCAAGTGCAATTTTGTGGTTGTCGTTTTACTCAACCGTGGTTCAAAAACTGGCACGAGCAAGGTTCTTCCCCCTGAGTTTTACATCTTCCCGGTTTCCACCCTTGAGGGGCTGCAACGCTTCGGGTGGGGGAAGCTCGCCCTGTCAAAAATCCCGGAGTTCAATGCCGCAAAAGATAACTGGGGCATCATCAATGTGTTTCTTGAGCAAGCATAGGGCTAACAAGGCGCTGCACCGGAAAAACCTGCCTTCGCTTCGCTACGGCAGTTTTTCCGGTGAGCTTGGGCGTTAGACGCTTGGCGAGCATTGGCTTACTCTGCACGCAGACCACCGATCACATTCACAAAGCCATCATGTCACCTGACACTTTCCTCCAAAAACTACAAGCTCATAC
>JBOICL010000010.1:0-8127 GCA_050740055.1 Stenotrophobium sp. | reverse complement strand
CCGCCGAACGTCACCGGCAGCCTGCATATGGGCCACGCCTTCCAGCACACGGTGATGGACGCGCTCACGCGCTATCACCGCATGGCCGGCCACGACACGCTATGGCAGCCGGGCACCGATCACGCGGGCATTGCTACGCAGATGGTAGTTGAGCGCAATCTCAAGCTCGAAGGCAACTCGCGTCTCGATTTGGGCCGCGAGAAGTTTGTCGAAAAAATCTGGGAATGGAAGGCGCATTCTGGCGGCACCATTGAAAACCAGATCCGCCGCATGGGCAGTTCGGTGGACTGGTCCCGGAATACCTTCACGATGGGCGAGCCGGACAAGCCCGGCGAGGGCTATCCGCAGGCCGTCATCGAGCATTTCGTGCGCCTGCATGAAGAGGGGCTGATCTATCGCGGCAAGCGCTTGGTGAACTGGGACCCGGTACTGCAAACCGCGATCTCCGATCTCTAAGTCGTGCAGGAAGAGGAAAACGGCAAACTCTGGCATATCCGTTATCCGCTTCGCAGTGGCGCAAAAACTTCTGACGGCAAGGATTACATCGTCGTCGCCACCACCCGACCGGAAACCCTACTGGGCGACGCCGCCGTCGCCATTCATCCGAAGGACGAACGCTATCAGCACCTGATTGGAAAATTGGTCAGCCTGCCGCTGTGCAACCGCGAGATTCCGGTCATCGGCGACGATTACGTGGACCGCGAGTTCGGCACCGGCTGCGTGAAAATAACTCCGGCGCACGATTTCAACGACTACGCGATGGGGCAGCGTCACGCGTTGCCGCTGATCAACATTTTTACGCCGACCGCGCTGATCAATGACGAGGCACCGTCGGCGTATCGCGGCCTCGACCGCTACGAGGCGCGCAAGCGCATCGTCACCGACTTCGAAGCCGCGGGTCTGCTGGAAAAGATAGACGACCACAAGCTGAAAGTACCGCGCGGCGATCGCAGTGGCGCGGTGTTGGAGCCTTACCTCACCGACCAGTGGTTCGTCGATCTCACGCGAAAGACACTGCCCGATGGCCGCCCCGGCGGCTGGACCGCGATCACCAAACCGGCGCTCGATGTTTTCGCCGACGGCCGCATCAAGTTCGTCCCAGAAAACTGGATCAACACCTACAACCAGTGGCTCAACAACATCCAGGACTGGTGCATCAGTCGCCAGCTCTGGTGGGGCCATAGGATTCCGGCGTGGTATGACGAGCAGGGCAATGTCTACGTAGGGCGCAGCGAAGAAGAAGTGCGCCGCGTCTCCCGTCTCACGTCTCACGTCTCCCTGCGTCAGGACGAGGACGTATTCGACACCTGGTTCTCCTCCGACATCTGGCCGCTCGCCACGCTGGGCTGGCCCGCGCCGACGCCGGAGTTGAAAAAATATTACCCGACCAGCGTGCTGGTCACCGGCTTCGACATCATCTTCTTCTGGGTCGCGCGCATGGTGATGATGGGCGTGAAGCTCACCGGCAAGGTGCCCTTCCACGAGGTTTACGTACACGGCCTTATCCGCGATCCGGAAGGCCAGAAGATGAGCAAGTCCAAGGGCAATGTGCTGGACCCTCTGGACCTCGTCGACGGCATTGCGCTCGAAGACCTGGTGAAGAAGCGCACCACCGGTCTGATGAAGCCGGAGGCGGCTCCGAAGATTGAGAAGGCCACGCGCAAGGACTATCCCAACGGCATCGAGGCGGTAGGCGTGGATGCACTGCGCTTCACGTTCGCGGCGCTGGCTTCGCCGGGCCGCGACATCCGTTTCGATTCCAGCCGCGCCGCCGGCTACCGCAACTTCTGCAACAAGATCTGGAACGCGGCAAGATTTGTTCTTGATACTTGCAAGAATCACGACCCTAATTATTCTGATTTTAAACTCAGCGCTGCAGACCACTGGATCGTCTCGCGCCTGCAAAAGGTCGAAGCCGAGGCCGCAGAGCATGTGAAGAACTACCGCTTTGACCTGCTGGCGAAAACACTTTACGAGTTCATCTGGAACGAGTACTGCGATTGGTATATCGAACTGACCAAACCCACACTGCGGGGTACCACTAACGCGGATGACATGCCGACTGTAATTGACGTTAGGGCCGTAGCGGGCACAGAACGAACATTACTGCGTGTATTGGAGGCCTGGCTGCGCCTGCTGCATCCGCTGATGCCGTTCATTACCGAGGAAATCTGGCAACGTGTCGCCCCGCTTGCGGGGAAAACCGGCCCCAGCATCATGCTGCAGCCCTATCCGAAAGCGCAGCCTGAAAAAATCGACGAGGCCGCAGAAGCGGACATCGAATGGCTCAAGGGTTTCATCCTCGGCCTGCGCCAGATTCGCGGCGAGATGGATATTTCGCCAGCCAAGCCGCTGCCGGTGTTATTGCAGAACGCGTCGGCCAGCGACCTTGCGCGCGTCGGGCGCATGCGCGGCAGCATCGAGTTTCTCGCGCGCGTGGAATCGCTGCGTTTCCTCGCCGCCGATGAATCCGCGCCGCAGTCCGCCACCGCGCTGGTGGGTAGCATGAGCCTGCTGGTGCCGATGGCGGGCCTGATCGACAAGGATGCGGAGCTGGCGCGCCTCGATCGCCAGATCGCCAAACTCGAAAGCGATCTCGGCAAAACCGAGGCGCGGGTCGGCAATCCCAATTTCGGCAAGGCGCCGGAACACGTGCAGCAACTGACGCGCGATCAGGCGGCGAAGCAGCGGCAGGATCTCGCTGCGCTGCGCCAGCAGCAGGAGCGCATTCGCACGTTGTGACATGCACCCGCTCCTGTGTTTTGATGCAGGAGCACTGTTATATACTGTTAATTATTTTTATCGTTGATTAACACTTTAAAACAGGTGTGCGCATCAAAACCGCAATAGCGGGTGACGCCCTCTGACCGGAATCCGTAAAAAAGGCCGCGTTCGGGGCCTTTGATCTGCTGGTCTGCAATTGGGTGCAGCTTACGCGGCGTCGGAGCCCGAGCCATGCTTGCGCACCATGCGCAGTTCTGGCTTCTTCGATATCGGCAGCACGTTAGCGCCCAGCGCGCGCTGCTCCAAACGCTCCACGCATTGATCCAGCGTCAGGCTAATCTGGGTCTGGCTGCGGATCATCTCAATGCGCGGCCAGGTCGCGCGCTCGCCTTCGAGGATGAAGCGCTGGATCGATTCCATGCTCGGATTGCTGGTGACGTTGGCATAGCGCCATATGCTCACGTCCGGAAAAATGTTGATGTTGCCGCGATAGTCCTGGTCGAGAATGCTGGCGGCGGCGTCCAGCGGCTTGCGCAGGCTACCGCCGAAGGACAGATTGGCGCGCGCCAGGTTGAGGACGCTCTTGGCTTGCGCGCGCACCGAGGACATTGCGAATTCGCGCGCCGAGTTGGCCAGTCCCTTGCTGCCCGGCTCCTGGCGCGACACGAAGGGCAGCACGTGCGGATTGGTCTGGCTGACGATGAAATGGTTGACGTTGTGCAGGCGGCGGATGCGCAGCTTTGGCAGGTCGGACTTGAGCGAGCCATCGTTCCACTTCAGCAGCGGCATGTAGGGCACGCGCTCGCCGGTCTCGTCCTGCGTCATCAGCATCACCGGCGGGAACAGGACCGGCACGGCGCAGGAAGCCAGCACCGCCTCGCGCACGTACAGGTATGGGAACGTCAGATGGTTCAGCAGCCGCGGCGGCTGGTTCACGCCGGCCGGCGAAACCGTGATGTTGATGACGACCCCGGAGCGCTGGTAAGCCTCCTCGAAAGTGAGATCACCCACGTTCTTCGAAATCGCGCGGCGCAACTGCGTCTGATCCATGACCGCGCGGCGCTGGAGCATGTGGCGCAGCGGCAGGATGCGCCAGAAATTGTAGTAGGCATTCTTCGGATCGAGCAGTTCCTCCACATCGTCGCGGCTGCGCGTGCCGATGGTTGCAGCCACCACCGAACCGGCGCTGGAGCCGGTCATCACCACCGGCAGGATGTCCTCGCGGTACAGCGCCTTGACCACGCCGACGTGAAACAGTCCCAACGTCGCGCCTCCCGACAGCATCAGCGAGGAGCGGCCGTAACTCTTGGCCGCATCCTTGAAGAAACGTAGCTTGTCGGCATGTGGAAATTCGCCGCGGTCCACGTCGCAGATCTCGTTCAGCGCCGCGCTGACTTCGCTGACATAGTCGCGGATCAGGTGTTTGGTGCCGACATGCGCGACGCCGTAGAGCAGCGGGTTGCCGATGTTGCCGAGGTTCCAGTGCAAGCCCTGGCGCAGATGGTGAATCAGCTTGGCGGTCTGGTTTTCGCTGCGGCACTGGCGGATCTGGCGCAGGCGGCTGCGGATAAGGCGCCAGTCGTAATCATCGGACGCGTCCTCGTCCTTCCATTCGTCAAGGCCGGCGTGCCGGTCCAGCTCGACCGCCGCCTCGCGCCAGCTCCGGTAGTCGGCGGCATGTTTCATCTGCGCAAGGCATTCGCGTGCGATTCGGTCCAAGTGGACGCTCCGGATAATTAAACTGGCGGTATGTTGGCCGATCATTTGCCGCGCCGCAACAAAACCGGTCTCCGCACGACGGGTAAATCCATACCTCTTGACGGCGCAAGATCATTACACTGCGGTTTCAAAATTCGGGGGCAGCAACGCATGAGCAACACCATTTCGCAGGCCTTGGGCGGCCTCGGCCGCATCATCCTGGGCAAGGACACGCAGCTGAAGCTGGCGCTGACCTGCCTGCTGGCGCGCGGCCACCTGCTGATCGAGGACATCCCCGGCGTCGGTAAAACCACGCTCGCCCTGGCCCTCGCGCGCGTGCTGGGACTGAAATTCCAGCGCGTGCAATTCACCAGCGACCTACTACCTGCCGACATCCTCGGCGTCTCCATCTACGAACAGAACAACGCCGCCTTCCGCTTCCACCCCGGCCCGATCTTCGCGCAACTGGTGCTGGCCGACGAGGTCAACCGCGCCAGCCCCAAGACGCAGTCCGCGCTGCTGGAGGCGATGGAGGAGCGCCAGGTCACGGCAGAAGGCGAAACGCGCGCACTACCGGAACCCTTCTTCGTCATCGCCACACAGAACCCGGCGCACCAGATCGGCACGTTTCCGCTGCCGGAGTCGCAGCTCGACCGCTTCCTTATGCGCATCTCGCTGGGCTATCCGCCGCCTGAGGCCGAGCGCACCCTGCTGATGGAGCGCGAACGGCGCGACCTGCTGCCGGAGATCCAGCCGGCGTTGACGCCGATACAGCTTCTGGACTTGCAGGCGCAGGCCCGTAACGTGCGCACCACGCCCGCGCTGCTCGACTACCTGCTCGCGCTGGTTCAACACACGCGCAGCCACGCCGGACTGCGGCAGGGCCTGTCGCCGCGCGCGGGCCTTTCGCTGCGCCGCGCCGCGCAGGCCTGGGCGCTGATCGAAGGCCGCAACGGCGTGATCCCGGAAGATGTGCAGGCGGTGTTCGCCGCCGTGGTCAATCATCGCCTGATCACCGCCTCCGAACGCGAGGCCGGTGCGCCTGCGGCCGAAGACATCCTGCGCAGCGTCGCCATTCCGTGAAACGGGAGACGCGCAAATCTGTGCGATGTATGCGCATGGTCAGGTAGAACATGCGCTTCTGGCTGATCTTCAAAATCCTGCTGCATCCGCTACGTTACGCGCAGGAGCGCATCGACCGCTGGGTGCTGGCGCGCGTGAAGCGCCAGCCGGGGCCTATCGAAATTTCTCGGCGCCGCGTCTACATCGTGCCCACGCGCTTCGGCTACGGCTTCGCGGTGATGCTGCTGGTGATGCTGCTGGGCGCGATGAACTACAGCAACAGCATGGCCTTCGCCCTCGCCTTCCTGCTCGCCGGGCTAGGGTTGGTGTGCATGCACCACACGCACGGCAATCTCGTGAACATCGCCCTGCACGTGGGCAAATCCGTGCCGGTTTTCGCGGGCGAAATCGCGCATCTTGAGGTGCGGCTGGAGAATCCCGCGCAACAGGCGCGCTACGCGATCGGATTGTCCTGGCCCAAACACGACGCCGAAGCCGTCAGCGGCGACCTGCCTGCGCAATCCTTCGGCAGCCTGCGCCTCGCACAACCCGCGGTGAAACGTGGCTGGCTGCCAGCGGGCATTTTCAGCGTGTCCACCGAATTTCCGCTGGGCCTGTTCCACGCCTGGACCTGGGCCGAGCTGGACACCGCCTGCCTGGTCTATCCGCGTCCCGCACCACCGGGGCTGCAACCGCCGGCGACGGCAGGCAGCGGTGGCCACACCACCGGCGGCCGTCACGGCCAGGATGAATTCGCCGGCCTGCGCAGTTACCAGCGCGGCGACACTGCTCGCTCGATTCACTGGAAAAGCCTGCCCAAGCTGCGCACGCCGATGGTCAAGCAGTTCTCCGAGACGCTGGAACAGTCTCTATGGCTGGACTGGAACAGCCTCGGCGCGCTGGACACCGAGGCGCGCTTGTCGCAACTCACGCGCTGGGTGCTGGACGCGGAAGCGGAGAGCCACGCCTACGGCCTGCGCTTGCCCGGCTGCATGATCGCGCCGGGCCGCGGTGAAATTCATCAGCACCAGTGCCTGAAAGCGCTGGCGCTGCACCAGCCGGCATGACCGACTACCTCAACCAGCGCAGCCTGTTGCGCCTGATCACGGTGCTGGCGCTGGTCATTGCGCCGCATGTGCTGCATCTGCCGCTGTGGGAAACCCTGCTGATCGGCGCAGTCATGGGCTGGCGAGTGCTGGCGGCGCTGCGCCAGTGGCCGCTGCCGCGAACCATCCCGCGCGCGGTCATCACTTTCGCCAGCTTCGGCGGCGTCTATGCCAGCTTTCATGGTATCTCCGGGCAGAGCGCGGGCACCGCACTGCTGTGCGTGATGGCCGCGCTCAAATTGCTGGAGATGCGCGCACGCCGCGATGTGATGATCGTGGTGCTGCTGATGTACTTCATCCTCGTCACGCACTTCTTGTTCTCGCAGGAAATCTGGACGGTGGCCTATCTGCTGGCCAGCGCCGTCGCCATCACCGCACTGCTGATGGACTGCAATCACACTGGCGAATCGCTGCCCGCGGGCATGCTGCTGCGCCGCGGCGGCATCATGGTGGCGCAGGCGCTGCCGCTGATGCTGATGATGTTCATTTTGTTTCCGCGCATCCCCGGCCCGCTGTGGGGCATCCCTTCCGACACCGGCGCTGGCCGCAGCGGCCTGTCCGACAGCATGATGCCCGGCGACATCGAAAACCTGATCCTGTCGGATGCGGTCGCGTTCCGCGTGCGCTTCGTTGGCAAGGCGCCGCCGCCGGACCAACGCTACTGGCGTGGCCCGGTGTTCGACTTTTTCGACGGGCGCGGCTGGAAGCCCAGCGCGGCATCGCAGTGGATGCGCCCCGACAGCGCCACCTTCAGCGGCGAAGCCACCGGCTACCAGATCATCCTCGAACCGACGCAACAGAAATGGCTGTTCGCGCTCGACCTGCCCACGCTGGCCACGCTGCCATCGGGCATGGCGCTGCACGGCGCTTACGTTCTGATGGCCGACAAGCCGGTGCGCGAGCGCCTGATGTACCAGCTTCGCTCCTATCCCCACTATCAGCTCCAAGCGCAACTGAATCCCGCCGAGCGCGCCGTCACGCTGCAACTGCCGTTCAGGTCCGACCCGCGTGCGCGCGCGCTGGCGCAGCAGTGGCGCGATCAAAATCCCGGCGACGCGCAGATCGTGCAGCGCGCGCTGGCGATGTACCGCAGCGAACCGTTCTACTACACCCTGCATCCGCCCAAGCTCGGCGCCGACAGCGTGGACGAATTCCTGTTCGACACGCGCAGGGGTTTCTGCGAACACTACGCCAGCAGCTTCACCTTCCTGATGCGCGCGGCCGGCATCCCCGCGCGCGTCGTCACCGGCTACCAGGGCGGCGAGAAGAACGAAGTCGGCGGCTATTACATCGTGCATCAATACGACGCGCACGCCTGGAGCGAAGTCTGGCTGGCCGGCCAGGGCTGGGTGCGCGTCGATCCCACGGCGGCGGTCGCGCCCAATCGCGTGGAACAGGGCCTCGCCTCCGCGCTGACCGCGGCGGAAGGACTGCCCGGTTTCCTCACGCGCCGTTCGCAAATCCTGATCGACCTCAGCGCGCGCTGGGACTGGGTCAACGACCGCTGGAACCGCTGGGTGCTGGCCTATGGCCCGGA
>JBOICL010000009.1:0-8277 GCA_050740055.1 Stenotrophobium sp. | reverse complement strand
CCGCAGTACGGAATAAAGGCGCCGCAAGGCGCCTTTATCTTTTGAGCCGGGTTTTACGTCACCCGCCCGCGACACGGTGTTTTTGCGCAGCAAAACGGGTGCGGGAGCGGGCGGTTGGGTGCCGACTTTCACGGGGCGTGGGCATCGGGTGCCTCGCGCATCCATTGCCCTTCGCAAGCACCGTGTCGGCGCCCGCTCTATGCTGATGGAGATGTTGTTGAGTTGAGTTTAATTTTATTAAATAAATATATACATATTTAATAAATATAAACGATAGTGTTGTCGAAAACACAGAGAGCGGGTGGCCGTTATTTAAATGGGGGCGTCATACCCGCGTCCCACGGAGACTTCCCGAGGTCGAAAGCCGGCACGACGCAAAATGAAAGCTTATTGAAAGCTTCTGCGCCCCTGAATCAGTCATGATGGCCCCGTTCCATCAGCTGCTGGCCGGGGGAAGGCGCATGGACAAGAAGTCCGCACGAGATGCAGCGAGCGATGCGCACGCTGGTGTTGTGTCGAAGATCGCGAGATTGCGCAGGCTGGGCCTGATTGGCGCGGCGGTGGAGAAGCAGGCCCTGCGCGCGCTCAAAGCTGCGGCCCTCGGTGTTCCGCCCGCCGAGATGGATTCCGCTGAATACGAACACTGGCAACTCAATCTGCTCGCGCCGCTGCTCACCCGCGCACTGAGCAGCAGTCACAGCGGCGTGGTGCTGGTGATCAGCGACCTGCGTGCGCTGGTCATCAGTACGCGCACCGGCAAAATCCGGCGTGTCAGCGCCTTTGCACCGAGCCTGCTGCACCTGGCCGGACAAGGCGTATGGCTTGCGAATGCTCCGTTCCCCGGCACTCTGCCTGCGCCGATAGTCCGTCTGTGCCGGCAGCGCGCCAGCATGCAAAAAAACCACCTGCCGGCGGTGCCGCTGGTCTGGTCCCGGTACGACGCCTGGGGCGCGCTCGACTGCCGTGTCTTTCTGCTCCAGGCCGCCAGCGGCACAGGAGCGGCGCACATCGGCATCAGCATGCGCTATCACGAAGCCCTGCCGCTCAAGCTGCTGCGTGACTGCGAGCTACAGCGCCTGACCAGCCGCGAGACCGATTTCTGTCTGCTGGCGTCTGCGGGGCTGTCGCGGCCACAGATCGCGCAACGCATGGGCGTGACCGCGCACACCGCCAACACCTTCGGCCGTCATATATTCGCCAAGCTCGGCGTGCATTGCCGCGCCGAGTTGCTACATCTCCTGCAATCCCCCCCCGCGATTGGCATGGATGGCGTTCAGCGTGATTTCCGTGGCTGACGATCGGCAAGGCATAAATCTTTACATAGCATTCTTGGGGCCCCGCACAGGTTTGTCGCAGGTGGCTGGAGCACTGCTCCGGCCGCCTAAAGCTGGATCAATAGCGACAATTCAACTGCGGGCAGTTTCTGGGGCGAGCAAGCGCAGCTTCAAGGCCTTGAACTGGCGAAAGCCGCGATCGAAAGTCACCATCTCGCTGTCCAGCGATTGCGCCAGCGCGGCAAGCCAGGCATCAGTCCATAAGTCGGGTGTGGGCTCGCGGCCAGCGACGTTACGGCGCCAGTTCAGGGCGTGGCCGGCTGGTACCGAGTCAATCGTTACCACGCAGGGCTGTATCGCCAGCGCCTCAACGGCCGACCATGCCGCTTCGGGGCGCTGCACGCTCTCACCCATCACCTTCCGGTTGGACAGCAAACGCAGCAAACCCATCCTGACCGGCAGGCATAAACCCACCTCGCCATCGCCCTGCTCGTCCCACCAAGCCAACGCCGGTGCATGGTGTGGATGATCTGAAGACAGCAGCGGTAACAGGACGTTAGCGTCCGCGATACACCGCATGCAGGCGCTCCGCTTCGTCGTCCGCTTCCAGATTCTTCAACTCTTCGATGCCCATACGACGCAGCGGCGCGCCGGCAGCCAGCCTGATGTTGGGCAGTTTGACGCGCCGGGCCGGTCGCTGCTTTGTCGCCAGTGCCTGCCGCAGTGCCTCGGTCATCAGCTCGCGTAGCGTCACACCCCGCTCGACGGCAGCGATTTTCGACTGCTTCATCAGCTCATCGGGCAAATCCAGTGTGGTTCTCATATTTATGTATTTATGTCTATATGCCTAAACTCATTGTCGCGCCACACAGCTTATTGAGTCAATCTCCGTGCCGTAATTACGATGGCAGTCACTTGCGGATCAACCGGAAGGCGAATCGCAGATCAACGGCGGGAGAATGCGTACATTTCAAGAAAACGAAGAACGATCAGCGCTGCTCGACCTCGCGCGCCAGTGAACGGATGAAATTCTTGTCCTTGAGAAGTTCGGCCTTCAAGGCTTGCGCGGCAGGCCGGTCAATCGCCTGGCGCAGCGCCTGATTGATTTGCGTCTGATACGGCAACGCGCCGCGCCCGGCGGCGGCCTTGAAATACTCGACGACATCGCGATCAAGAGCGATGGTGACACGCACCTTGGCCTGCGCAGGGAGCCGCCCGCGCAAGCCGGGCAGCACGCCGCGGCGCTTTACTTTCAGAGCCTTCAGGTCATATTCCTTTTTCATAAGTCCTTGCCTCCCGGCGGGTCGCTTTGCGGGCGGAGATGAGGCGGATGGCCTTTCGCGGAGGGTATAGCTGACGATCAGCAGACGCCCCTGGTTTGAGTGACCGATCAGCAGTTCCCGATCCTCGTCATCGCTGTGTTCAGGATCATAAAACGCGAGTTGCGCCGGATCGTACAAACAGGTCAAGGCCTCTTCGCAAGAAACTCCGTGCTTGGCGAGATTCGCCTCGGCCTTGCCATCGTCCCATTCAAATTGCATGGCATATGTATAGCATGCACAAGCACCCGCGAAAAGACTCGCGCCAGCTAGACTTGGGTACGGGCAGATTCATCCAGAGTTCATCGCCTGCTTGAGTAAAAATGTCCGCCCCGCCACCGAAAATGTGAACCAAAGCACATTTGGCATGCAAAAAGCCGGAAATATCACACGATCGTGCGATTTCCTTTTTCGAATTGAAGGCGCAGCCTAATTTCCGTCTAGCGTTGAGTGTTTTCGATCTAGCGATGAATCGGGAGGCGTGCGATGGATAGTCGGTTATCGGGGGGACATGGAATACGGTGCGGATAGCGCACACGCGAACAGGCTGGGGCGCATCCGGATGCTGTGACCCCTGCCCAGATTTCGCCATCGCCGGCAGCAATCGAACGCGCGGCGCTGAAGCGGATGCGCACCGCATGAGCGCACGCGGCGCTCCTGCCGTGTTCACCGGAAGCCGGCTGGTGTCTGCCTGAAACGCTAGCGTCAGAAACTGTAATTGAACTGCGCGATCACTTCCCCGTCGTACGATTTTTTGTATCCGTTAAAGTTGGTGGCGGCGATGTTTTCCGAGATGCCTAGCGTAGTCCAGAGCCGATGGTCCAACTGCAATGCCAAGCCTTGCGTCAGATCAATGGTTTTCACGCTGCCGTCATTCGGATTGGTCAGCAGGGTGTTCCAGTGTGCCTCCAGCATGGGAACGACGCGGGTAATGGTCTCTTGATCGCTTTGGTAGCACTGATACCCTAAGCCGACATCGCTGTTGAAGCTGATCGCTACATGTTCCTGTGTCGGCACCGCAATGTCCTCGAAGCCCTGGACGAACAAACGGCCCCAGTGATGGATATAACCGAAGTATGGTTCGATTTGGGGCGAGTCGCGCGCTTCTTTGACTGGCCCCGGTGCTTCTGGCGTAACGTGTTGGGCAGCGGTCGGCAGACTGACCAGCATACCGGCTGACAGCAGGTCGCCGGTTGACCGATTCCTGCTGAAAGCATATTTGCCGATAAGTTGGATGTTGCCCAACGTCGTCTTGCTGCCGGGCACGAGCACACCGGTCTCGCCCGCGGGCGCAACCTGCCCGCTGCTGCCACTCAGGCGGTAGGTGACAACAGGGGCTCGAATACCGATGGATGCGTTCTCGTCGTCGAATGCTTTTTCACCGCCAAGCATATATCTGTAAACGTCTTGATGGCCGACGCCCGTGGGCTGTACCAAATCCGGCGCCACATCATGCCAGTAGTTGAAAGCCGCAAATACGCGGTTCTGTGGAGTCGGACTTTCGTTCTCTCCGATTTTGGTTCCACGGGTGTTTATTGGAAATTGGTGAGGCGGATAAGTCTCAGGCATATCACCGATCATGGGCGGCGGGGTCGGCATGGAGTTGCCGTCGGCGCTTTGGGCGCGGGCGGAAAATGTGATGAACAAAAGCGGCAGCAGAGCGACTGATGCGATTGCGATGATTTTCATGGGGCCACCATTTGTTACGGAAGGGAAGCGGGATTAGGGATTTTCCTGATGCCAGACGACGCTACCTGACGCGACCGCAGCAACGACGACGGCAACAGCAGGGCCACCGTATAAGCCCAATGCTGCTGCCCCCACGTCAGTGAGCCAGCCTGACCAGCTCCAGAACGCCTTGTAGGCATGCCCGGTTTCCGGATGCGCTGAGGATTTTGCGATGCTGGCGATCGTGATGGCGGCGAGACTGCCGTCCGGATGCACTTTTTCAAAAAGCTCCGCCGTAACTTTGCGGACGGTGCCGTGCTCGATTTCTTCGCGCATCACATCGGCGAGACTGGACAGCGACTGCACTTCCGCGCTGGTGAGCAGTTTGCTTGTGTGCAGTTCGCGCAGCGTGTCCAGGTATGCCTGCTTTTTCTGCGCAGGCGACAGACGCAGAAATTTGAGGGCCTCATGAATGGCGAAGTTGTGCAAATCGCCGCTCGCTCCGGCCCATCGGCGTGCGTCGGATTCGCTCATGCGCGGTAATGATGGCAGCACTGCCGTGAAACGGAATTGAGAATCCCTTGCGCCGAGTTGTTTAACCATTTTTATTTCTCCCCTTGTTTGCTTCAACTTGCCGTCGTGTGCAAGTTATCCCCCCCCCCCCTTGTCAAGTGATGTAGGTCACACAAACAAATAGGTAATTAATCATTTTGCATGGCATAGGCTACTGCTATTTTCGCTACGACAACGCAGTGATGTAAAGCTTCTTCCACAGCCTAAAGACTGAGCGCGTCCATCATCGCCGCTACGCCACCAGAGCTGAAGCCGGAAGTGATCTGTTTAACTACATCGAGGTCTTCTACAACCGCTGCCGGAGGCATTCCTCCATCGGCTATCAAAGTCCGTTAGGCTTCGAGCATAAGTGGCGCTCGTAGCCTGACTTATCCGTCCACCAAAGCACACCAAGAGCAGATGGCCAAATACGATTTTAGAGTGTTCCGCTCGTCTACTCGTGTAATTGCCAGCCGGCCTGTGGGCGTGCCGGCACAGGCGACATGGGCCGAACGTGGCTGGCTTGGCGGAATTTTGCTGCTGACCGCCCTGGTTTATCTGCGCTCGCTGCACAACGGCTTCGTGCTTGACGATACTGACCAAATCGTACGCAACCACGCTTTGGCCGGCTGGTCCTTCCTTTGGCGCGGTTTTGTCGAAAATTTTCATTGGTTCCAGACGCCCTTCCGCGCACCTGGCGGCTATTACCGGCCGTTGCAAGGCGTCGTTCTCGGGCTGGGCTATCACCTGTTCGGCACCCGGCCGATGCTCTGGCACGTGCCGCCAATCATCTTTCATCTTCTGGCGACTGTGGCGGCGTTCAGGATTGCGCGAACCCTCTTGCGCAGCCGCAATGCGGCCTTGCTGGCGACGGCTGGGTTTGCGCTGGCGCCGATCCAGGTCGGAACTGTCGGCTTTGTGTCTGCGCACGAATCTCTGGCTGCTGTCCTGCTGCTTTGGTCATTCGCATTGGCCATTAACGCGGAACGATGGAGCGCGTGGACGACATCGGCACTGTTTTATTGCGCCGCACTGTTGAGCTTCGAGGGTGCGATCGTGTTGCCGGCACTGATTGTGCTCTATCGGTTTTGCCTCATCACCGGGGATGGAGTGCAGTCAGCACGGATTGTATTTTCGCGGCGGTCGCACACGGTGATCGGTGCGGCATTGCTGTTTGTCATGCTGACCTTGTTGTATCTGGCGCTGCGCATTTGGGTTCTGCATGCTTTCGGTTACGACGAACCAAGCAACGTGTCAACGGCGACGGTTTTGATGACGGTGCCGGCTGCTATCGTCGAATACCTGCGCTTGCTGGTTTGGCCTTTCTCGGCGGGGCCGGTTCACCCGCTCGACTTTGTTGCAACATTAGCCACCCCGGAATTTTATAGTCCGCTCGCACTGCTGCTGTTGCTGACAGCGAGCACCGGCCTGGCCGTTTGCAGAAGCATGCGGCCTGGCTTCTATGTGTTCTGCATCGCCTGGATTGCGGTCAGCCTGGCACCTGCACTGTTGGTTCTGGCTGGGCCGATGCCGCCGTTCATGATCCAGGATCGTTATCTCTATGTGCCCGCTTTAGGGTGGTTTCTGCTGATCGCTGGCGCGTTGGACGAAATCATCGCTTCTCGTCCTGCGTCCAGAAATATTGTCGTCATCGCAGCAGCGGTTTGCGGCTGTGCCTTCGTAATTACTACGTGGCGGGTTCAAGGCTACTGGAAGGACGACGTGGCCTTCTATTCCCGTTGTCTCGAATTGGCGCCGAACAATCCGACGTATCACTCGGGCTTGGCTTGGGGCCTGCTGTATCAGGAAAATTTGCAGGCCGCCGAATACGAGTTCGCAGTGATCAACCGGCTAACGCCCGGCGATATGGTGAATCTGTACAACCTCGGCGTTGTGCATGCACGCATGGGTCGCTGCGATGAGGCTATGCGCGAGATCGCCACATCGATTACTGCTCTGCCGACGCCGCCGGCACAGGCATATATATGGCTTACGAAGATGCATCAACTCCGAGGCAAGACAACGAAGCGCGACAGCGGTTGGTGCAGGCCAGCGAATAGCCCGGAGGGGCGGCGCTTGCAACGCAGTTCCGCTAGACATGCAGCCCTAATCGGCAAGCTAACTTAAATCCCGTTCATCCACACGCCAGAGCCGTGAGGACTGACATTTGCGCGCGTCACCCGCTCCATGCCTGAAGTGGCACTGTTGTGTTTATAATAATTGATTATATTATATATTAGTGTGTAATTAATCACGTCAATTCATTTTTGAATACAGAGAGCGGGTGACAGTTATTTGGGCTATTTCAAAAGGCGGTTGACCACCAAAGAGCAGTCAATCACGCCGCCCTTGACCATTCACAGAAGTAAGGCAATAATGCCTTACATTAATCGCACAAGAGCACTCCCCCAATGGCTACGCTCACCATCACCAGCAAAGGACAGGTCACGTTCAAGAAAGATCTGCTCAAGCATCTGCACTCCAGGGCCGGCGACCGGCTTGAGGTCAGCCTGCTGCCCGGCGGACGGTTGGAAGTGAAGGCCGCGCCGACCAAGGGAATCGAGGAATTCTTTGGACGACTTGAGGGCAAGGTCCGCAAAGTTGCCAGCATTGAGGAGATCAGCGCGGCAGCAGCGGAAGGCTGGGCCAGCAGGCGACCGTGAATATCACAGTTGACACCAATGTCCTGATCCGCTGTGTCGTCCGTGACGACAAGAAGCAAGCCGCGTCTGCCGACCGGCTGTTGAAGTCAGCCGAAGTAATCGCAGTCACCCTGCCGTGCCTCTGCGAATTTGCGTGGGTGCTGCTCCGGCTCTACGGTCTGTCGCGACAGGATGTGGCGGATGCCATCCGTGCGCTGCTCGCTATTGGCAACGTCGAAGCTGACCGGCCGGCCGCTGAAGCGGGACTCGCAGTGCTAGACGCCGGTGGCGACTTTGCCGATGGCGTCATCGCCTATGAGGGCAGCAGGCTGGGCGGACAGA
Source organism: Stenotrophobium sp. (assembly GCA_050740055.1). GTDB lineage: Bacteria > Pseudomonadota > Gammaproteobacteria > Nevskiales > Nevskiaceae > Stenotrophobium. Next base: position 480 of record JBOICL010000009.1, on the reverse strand, counting down.
TTTTTGCGTCCTTTGATCGGCAGGCGGTCAAGCTGCTCCAGGCTGCGGGGATGGCGGCGCGATTACCATGAACGGTTTTTCCAATAGATCGCTGCGTTCGGAGCTGATGCGCCTGTTGATCTGGTAGTGTGGAGTTTTTAGTTTCCGTTCGGGCTGAGCCTGTCGAGGCCCCTTCACCTTTGATAACTCATTTTACGTTGATCTGCTGCAAGGTATCGCCGCCCAGCGCCAGGAACAGCGCCAGCGTGTCCTGGTAGCGCTGGCTCTGCGCATTGAGGTAACCCAGCTTCGCGCGCTGGTACAGGCGCTCCGCGTCGAGCACCTGCAGCACGCCGATGTTGCCTGCGCGGTAACTTTCGCGCGTCAGCTTGAGGCTGGCATCCGCGAGGTCGAGCGCCTTCTGTTGCGCCGCCAGGTGCTCGGCATCGTGATCCAGCGCCGAGAGCACGTCCGCGACCTGTCCAAAGGACTGCAACACGG
>JBOICL010000008.1:0-7752 GCA_050740055.1 Stenotrophobium sp. | reverse complement strand
CGCTGACCGCGGCGGAAGGACTGCCCGGTTTCCTCACGCGCCGTTCGCAAATCCTGATCGACCTCAGCGCGCGCTGGGACTGGGTCAACGACCGCTGGAACCGCTGGGTGCTGGCCTATGGCCCGGATTTGCAGGCCGACTTCCTGCGCAACTTCGGCATCGAGGACTGGAGCCAGATGATCCTCGCGCTCACGGTCGGAATCACGCTGGTCCTCAGCGCCGTCGGCCTCTCGCTGCTGCGCCAGTTCGCCCCGGCACGCAACGAAGACACCGCCCTGCGGCTTTGGCGCAAGGGCACGAGCAGGCTCTCGAAACTCGGCCTGCAACAGTCCGCGCACGAAGGCCCGCAGGATTTCGCCGCGCGCGTTTCGCAAGCACGACCGGAACTTGCCGCGGCCATGCAGCGCCTGCTCGCCGCCTACCTGCGTCTGCGCTATCTGGATGAAGCCGCACCTGAGGCGGAACGCGAATTGAAGGCGGCAGCCGCAACGGCGAGGAAAGCGGTTTGAGCGCACCCGCTCCACGGAAAATCTCACAGTATTTATTTTTATATATTGACTATATTTATTTATAGTAAATATTTACACACATTATTCCCTACGCAAACCGCAAGAGCGGGTGACGGATTTCAGACCGCTTTCGGCTCTTCCACCCGCGACAGCAGGTAGATGCCGACGGCGAACATCGGCGCCAGCGCGAGGATCGACAGCCGCTGGTTGCCGAGCAGGATGGCGACACTGCCCATCACCAGCGGGCCGAGCACGGCGGCGAATTTGCCGAGCATGTTGTAGAAGCCGAAATATTCGCCGGACTGCCGCTGCGGAATCAGTCGGCTGAAGTAGGAACGCGATAGCGACTGCACCCCGCCCTGTACCAGCGCGACGACGCTGGCCATAAGGAAAAACTGGCGCTCGGTCTGCAACGTGTAGGCCCAGCAAGTCAACAGCATGAACACGGTCAGGCCCAGGTAGATCGCGCGCTTGGTGCCGATGCGTCCGGCCAGGCGGCCGAAGGCGATTGCGGCGGGAAAGCTGATGAACTGCACCATCAGCAGCGCGGAGATCAGCGCGCTGGTGGAAAAACCCAGCTTGGCGCCGAAGTCCACCGCCATCTGTTGCATCGTGCCGAGCGCGTCGATGTAGAGCCAGTAGGCGAACAGGAAATTGCGCACAGGCCGGTTGGCGATGACTTTTTTCATGGTTAGCCACAGTTCGCGCCAGCCCGCGGTCTCAGCGATGGCGGGCGACTCCCGCACGTAGCGGAACTGCGGCAGCGCGAACAGCGCCCACCAGATCGCGACCGTAAGAAACGAAACCTTGGTCGCGACTGCGGCGTCGGCAAAACCGAACCACGCGGGATGCAGCACCATCAGCACGTTAGCGACGAACAGCAGACCGCCGCCGAGATAACCGAGCGCATAGCCGAAGGCGGAGACGCGGTCGCTCTCGCGCGGCTCCGCCACATTCACCAGCAGCGCGTCGGAAAACGAGGAGCCGCCGAAAAATCCGATCGACGCAATCGCAAACACCGCCGCGGCGCATAGCCATTGACCTTCACCGATCAGCGACAGCAGCGCCGTCGCTAGTACGCCGATGGCGGTGTAGATAGCCAGCAGGCGCTTCTTCCAGCCGCGCCGGTCGGCCAGCGCGCCCAGCCACGGCGCCATCAGCATCACGATCAGGCTGGCGCTGGAATTGGCGAGGCCGAGGTAAAACGTCGAGGTCGTGCCGGGCACATCCTTGGCCCAGTATTTGTCGAAGAAGATCGGGAAAAAACCCACCAGCACGGTAGTGGCGAAAGCGTGATTCGCCCAGCTATTGAGCGCCCAGCTCAACTGCGCGCGGAATTTTTGCGTCACCGGCATCAGACGATGTCGTGGCACAGCACGATGGCGTCCTCGCGGCCGTCCGCCGCCGGGTAATAGCCCTTGCGCAGGCCGACGCGCGCGAAGCCCGCGCTCTCGTAAAGCCGCAGCGCAGCCTTGTTTGACCTGCGCACTTCCAGTAGCAGCATAGTGCTGTAGGCGGCGCGCGCCAGCGTCATCAGGTGACGCAGCAGGAAGCGTCCGATCCCCTGGCGCTGCGCCAGCGGATCGACGCAGAGGTTCAGCACATGCGCCTCGCCCGCAGCCATGCTCATCAGCGTGTAGGCCAGCAGTTCGCCCGCTGGACCCATCACCACCCAGGCGCTATAGCCGCTGCGCAGACAGTCTTTAAAAATGCCCTCGCTCCAGGGAAAAGGATAGGCGCGCAACTCGATTTCCAACACCTGCGGCAGATGCGACGCCTGCATCGGAGACAGGCGCCACACGTCTTCCATGACGACGGCGCTCAAGCGCTCTCCAGGAAGCGGTGCACTTTCTTGAGGTCGTCCCAGCTCTTGGCCTTCTCGCGCGGGCTGCGCAAGAGATAAGCGGGATGATAGGTGATGAACAGCGGCGTCTGCTGCGGCCCGTAATGGTGCATGGGGCCACGCAGCCTGGACAGCGGCTCGTCGGTCTGCAGCAGGCGCTGTGCGGCGATACGGCCCAGCGCGACGATCAGTTTCGGCTTGACCAGTTCGATCTGCCGCTCCAGGAACGGACGGCAGGCCTCGGCCTCGTCGGGTTCCGGGTCACGGTTACCCGGCGGACGGCACTTGACGACGTTGGCGATAAAGACGTTGTCCTTGCGCGAGCGGCCGATGGACTTGAGCATCTCGTCGAGCAGCTTGCCGGCGCGGCCCACGAAGGGTTCGCCCTGCGCGTCTTCGTCGGCGCCCGGACCCTCGCCCACCACCATCAGCGGCGCATTTTCCGCACCCACGCCGAACACGGTTTGCGTGCGCGTCGGGCACAGCTTGCAGCGCGTGCATTCCTTCACCGCCGCGCGCAGGCCTTCCCAGTCGGCGGGCGCGATGTAGTCCGTGCGCACGACCGCAGCCTTGCGAGATGGGATAGAAGTGGCGGCGGCAGCCGGCTCGCGATTCAGCGGCGGCCGGCCGCGTTTGCGTGGTGCGGCTTCTTCCATCACAGCAGCGTCAGGTTCCCGGATTGAACCGGCCGCAACAGCCGTCACCGCCTCAGTGGGTTTCGCATCGCGGCTCACCCAGACATCGATGTCGAGCGCCTTGAGAACTTGCCGTTGTTTCGCAGTTTTCATGTGCTGATTTTAAGCGTAAAAAAAAGGAGCCTGCGCAAGCAGGCTTCCTTTGCGGCACATCAAGGCGTGCCGAGCGCCTCGCCGATCTGCGGATGAGCGCGCTGCGCGGACGATGCGCCGAGGCGGTTGACCGCGTTGATATAGGCCTTGGCGGACGCGATCACGATATCCGTATCCGCGCCCTGGCCGTTGACCACGCGCTCGCCCTTGGACAGGCGCACCGTGACCTCGCCCTGCGCATCTGTGCCGGTGGTGATGTTGTTCACCGAGAACAGCAGCAGCTTGGCGCCCGACTGCACCATCTGCTCGATGGCCGCGAACACCGCGTCCACCGGGCCGTCTCCGGGCGCCTTAGCATCCAGCTTTTCACCGTCCACGCTGATCGTCACCTTGGCGATGGGCCTGGTGCCGGTCTTGGACGTGACTTCCAGATCAATCAGCCGCACGCGCTCGTCGGCGCCGGCCTGCACCGCCTCGGTGACCAGCGCCTGCAAGTCTTCGTCGAAAATCTCATGCTTCTTGTCGGCCAGATCCTTGAAGCGCGCGAAGGCTTCCGCCATCTCGCCTTCCGACTTGAACTTGTAGCCGAGCTCCAGCAGGCGCGCCTTGAACGCGGCACGGCCGGAGTGCTTGCCCAGCACCAGCTTGTTGGCGTTCCAGCCGACATCCTCGGCGCGCATGATTTCGTAGGTTTGACGATGCTTGAGCACGCCGTCCTGGTGTATGCCGGACTCGTGCGCGAAGGCGTTGGCGCCGACGATCGCCTTGTTCGGCTGCACCGGGTAGCCGGTGATGCCAGAGACCAGGCGCGAGCACGGCACGATCTGCGTGGCATCGATGCGCGTCTCAACCTTGAACACGTCGCTGCGTGTCTTCACCGCCATCACGATTTCTTCCAGCGAGGCATTGCCCGCGCGTTCACCCAGGCCGTTGATGGTGCACTCAACCTGGCGCGCACCGGCCTGCACTGCCGCCAGCGAGTTCGCCACCGCCATGCCGAGGTCGTTGTGGCAGTGCGTGGACCAGATCACCTTGTCCGCGCCGGGCACGCGCTCGATCAGTTCGCGCATGCGCTCGCCCCACAGCGCGGGGATTGAGTAGCCGACCGTGTCCGGCACGTTGATGGTGGTCGCACCGGCCTTGATCGCGGCCTCGAATACTTTCACCAGAAAATCCATCTCTGAGCGCACGGCGTCTTCCGCCGAGAACTCGACATCGTCGGTGAACTGCCGCGCCAGCTTGACCGCGCCGACGGCGGATTCGAGCACCTGCTCCGGCGTCATGCGCAGCTTCTTCTCCATGTGGATGGGCGAAGTGGCGATGAAGGTGTGGATGCGCGAGCGCTTGGCGGGCTTGAGCGCCTCGCCAGCGGCGTGGATGTCCTGCGCGTTGGCGCGCGCCAGCGAACACACGGTGCTGTCCCTGATCTCGCGCGCCACCGCCTGCACCGCCGCGAAATCGCCGGGACTGGCAATCGCGAAGCCGGCCTCGATCACGTCCACGCGCAGCTTTTCAAGCGCGAGCGCGATGCGCACTTTTTCGTCCAGCGTCATCGACGCACCCGGCGACTGCTCGCCGTCACGCAAGGTGGTATCGAACACAATCAGTTGCTGTTTCATTTTTTCAAAGCCTGCTATTCGTGATTTCGCCACAAACACCGCCATGCGGCGTGTGGCATTTCGGGAATGTCTGGAAGTCTGCGGGTTTGCACGGCTTGGGCCCCGTGCGGGCGCGTGTTCGTATCTGCCCTACGGCAGAAGCGAGAAGCCAAGCAGGCGCAGCGCGGCGTCGTGGATGGACGCGCGTGAGGAATCGGAATGGCTGCGGGTGTGCTGCATGGCGACGCAAATATAAATGAACGGAGGGGCAACAGTCCAATTTTGCCGGATGAGCGCCGTTCAAACCGCAGCGGCGGACTTTTTCCGAAAACGCCGCCACAGCGCGCCGACCGGCCCGGTCAGGGCGTAGCCGAAAAACACCAGGAAGAAAATCAGTGGCGGCTTGAGCGCGAACAGCACGAGGATCAGGATCGCGAACACGATGTAGCGGAACGGCACGCGCTCGGTGAGCTTGAGGCTCTTGAGGCTCCAGAAGCGGAAATTGGTCACCATCATGGCTGCCGCGAAGATGGTCAGCAGGGTGGCCGGAAGCACCAGCATTTCACCCTGAAAGCCGAGATCGTCTGCGGCCCAGACAAAGCCGCCGACCACCGCCGCCGCTGCCGGACTGGGCAGGCCGAAGAAATTGCCCTTGGCGCCGCCGCGAGAAGCCAGCACGTTGAAGCGCGCGAGCCGCAGGGCGGCGCAGGCGGCGTACATGAAGGCGGCGACCCAGCCGAGCTTGCCGCCGAGCCACTTGTAATCGGCCAGGTAATGCAGGCTCCAGGAATAGGCCACCAGCGAAGGCGCTAGGCCGAAGGCGACCATGTCGCAGAGCGAGTCGTATTCCTTGCCGAATTCGCTAGCGGTATTGGTCTTACGCGCGATCAGGCCGTCGAGGGAGTCGCAGATCATGGCGATGAAGATGGCGATTGCGGCGAGCGAATAAAATCCGCCCATGCCGGCGATGATGGCGTAGAAGCCGCCGAACAGGGTGCCGGTGGTGAACAGGTTCGGCAAAAGATAAACGCCCTTGCGTCGCTTGCTGACTGCAACCGGCTCATCCATGTTCACAATCCCTTGTCGTTTGCCTCATCTTACGTTTGCGGCGCGCAAAAGATAAGGGGCGCCAAAGCGCCCCTTTTTCATTACCGCCTGGCCGGCTTAGTTCTTGGTCTTGTCAACCAGCTTGTTCTTGGCGATCCACGGCATCATCGCGCGCAGCTTGGCGCCGACCTGCTCGATCTGGTGCTCGGCGCCGATGCGGCGGCGTGCCTTGAGCGTGGGCTGGCCAGCCTGGTTCTCCAGCACGAAGTCGCGCGCGAATTCGCCGCGCTGGATTTCGCCGAGAATTTTCTTCATCTCCTTCTTGGTTTCCGCCGTGACAATGCGCGGGCCGCGCGTGTAGTCGCCGTATTCGGCGGTGTTGGAGATCGAGTAGCGCATGTTGGCCATGCCGCCTTCGTACATCAGGTCCACGATCAGCTTGAGTTCGTGCAGGCACTCGAAATAGGCCATCTCCGGCGCGTAGCCGGCTTCCACCAGCGTCTCGAAACCGGCCTGCACCAGCGCGGTGGCGCCACCGCAGAGCACCGCCTGTTCGCCGAACAGATCGGTCTCGGTTTCTTCGCGGAAATTGGTTTCGATGATGCCAGCGCGACCGCCGCCATTGGCGGAGGCGTAGGACAGCGCGATCTGCTTGGCCTGGCCGGAAGCGTTCTGGTGAATCGCGATCAGCGAGGGCACGCCGCCGCCCTGCTTGTAGGTGCTGCGCACGGTGTGGCCGGGGCCCTTGGGCGCGATCATGATCACGTCGAGGTCGGCGCGCGGCTCAATCAACTGGAAGTGGATGTTGAAGCCATGCGCGAAAGCCAGCACACCGCCCTGCTTAAGATTGGCAGCAACGGACTCCTCATAGATCTTCCTCTGGTCCTGATCCGGCGCGAGGATCATGACGAGGTCGGCACCCTTCACCGCTTCGGCAACTTCCTTGACCTTGAGGCCGGCGGTTTCCGCCTTGGCCCAGGACTTGGAACTCTTGCGCAGGCCGACGGTGACATCGACGCCGCTGTCCTTAAGGTTTTGCGCATGGGCGTGGCCCTGCGAACCGTAACCGAGGATGACGACTTTCTTGGACTGGATCAGGGAAAGGTCTGCGTCCTTGTCGTAATAGACGTTGATGCTCACGGCGAACTCCAGATTAGTGAATCACAGGTTTCTGCCCTCGCGGAATGCGCTGGCACTCAATATTCAAGCCGGCAGCGACAGCACGCTGCGGCCGCGCTCTAGCGCGGCGACGCCGCTGCGCGCCACTTCCAGCACCTTGCCCAGCTTTGAAAGCTCGGCGAGAAATTTGTCCATCTGCGCGCCGGTGCCGGCCAACTGCACCATGCGCGTATTGTCGGATTCATCGAGAATCAGCGCGTGATGGCGGCGCACGCAATCGACCACCGGACGCACCGCCTCCGCGTCCACTTCCAGCTTGAGGATCAGCAGTTCCCATTCCAGGTAATCACGGCTCGACAGGTCCGCAATTTCGACCACGTCGATCAGCTTGCGCGTCTGCTTGATGATCTGGTCGATGACCGCATCCGAGCCCATCGTCACCAGCGTCAGGCGCGACACCGTAGGGTCGTGCGTGGTGGCCACCGACAGCGACTCGATGTTGTAACCGCGCGCCGAAAACATCCCCGCCACACGCGCCAGCGCACCGGCCTCGTTCTGCAGCAGGATGGAGATGATGTGACGCATAGGGCGCGCACCTTAGCCGCGTTTTTGTTGCGGCGCAATAGTGTTTAGGGGCACGCAACAATGGGCTTGCCACAGCCATGGACGCGGATAACCACCGCGCGGATTTCCTGTCACCCGCTTTCGCTCACCCGCTCTCTGCTCAGGCGCTATCCTTAGCGTTATATATTATTAACTATATTTATCATATATCAATGTAATATCAATATTTTCAAAGGCAGAACGCAAGAGCGGGTGACTGCACAACTGCCGAATAGCCCCTGCGC
>JBOICL010000007.1:0-2181 GCA_050740055.1 Stenotrophobium sp. | reverse complement strand
TAGTGCGACCGGCACGACCGGCACCGGCGTCCTCTCGATGATTTTCTCGATCCCCGACTTGAAGGGCGTGATCTCGCCGTCGAAGGTGATCCCGCCTTCGGGAAATATCCCGACGACCTCGCCTTCCCGCAGCGCGGTCGCAATATCGTCCAGTGCTTTTACCATCAGTGCCGCGTCTTCCTTGTGCGACGCGATGGGAATGGCCTTGGCCGTCCGAAAGATGAAATTCAGTACCGGAATATTGAAGATCTTGTAGTAGGTCACGAAGCGGACCGGCCTGCGGATCGAGCCGCCGACGATCAGGGCGTCCACGAAACTGACGTGGTTGCACACAATCACGGCCGGGCCGCTTTCCGGGATGTTATCCAGGCCCTCGGTACGGATGCGGTAGAGCGTGTTGATCAGCAGCCAGACCAGGAAGCGCATCAGGAATTCGGGCACCAGCGCGTAGATGAACAACGCGACGGCTGCGTTCATGAGCGCCACCGTCAGCAGCAGTTCCGGAATCGAGAGTCCGGCCTTCAACAGCAGAATGGCAGTGAACGCGCCCGCCACCATGAACAGGGCGTTGAGGATGTTGTTGCCGGCGATGATCCGCGACCGGTGTGTAGCCTCGGAGCGTGTCTGGATCAGGGCGTACAGGGGAACGATGTAGAGACCGCCCGAAACCCCGATCAGCAGCAGATCCCACAAAATTCGATGGTTGTTGACGGCATGGAAGAACATCATCGCGCTCTGTTCCTGCGCCGCCGCAGCGCCATGTGCCGCAAAAAACAGGTCGATGCCAAACAGGGTGAGCCCGATCGAACCGAGCGGAACAAGGCCGATCTCGATTTTCTTTCCCGACAGGCGCTCGCACAAAAACGAGCCTAGACCGACGCCCAGAGAAAACACCGTGAGCAGCAGCGTCACCACCTGCTCGCTGCCATTCAGGGAAATTTTTGTAAAATTCGGCAACTGCGAAAGGAATATCGCGCCGTAGAGCCAGAACCACGAAATCCCCAGCACCGACAGGAATACCGTCCGGTTGGTCTGCATGAACCTGAGGTTGCGCCAGGTCTCGGTCACCGGGTTCCAGTTGATCTTCAGCCCCGGCGCCGCAGCGGGTGCCAGCGGGATAAACCGGCTCGACAAATAGCCCAGCGCGGCAATTCCGATGACCACGAATCCCACCGTTTCGCGGCCGCCCGGCCGGGCGATCAGCCAGCCGCCCAACATGGTGCCGAGCAGGATGGCGAGAAAAGTCGCCGCTTCCACCCAAGCATTCCCTCCCACCAGCTCGTCTTCACGCAAATGCTGCGGCAGGATCGAATATTTCACCGGCCCGAAAATCGCCGCCTGCACACCCAGCAGAAAAAGAACACCGAGCAGCATCGGGATGTCCTGCCAAACCAAGCCAACCGCGGCCAGCACACCGATAAACAGTTCCAGCAGCTTGGTCAGGCGGATGAGTTTCGACTTCTCGAATTTTTCCGCCAGCTGTCCGCAGGTCGCCGAAAACAGGAAGAACGGCAGGATAAATAGTGCGCCAGCCAGGTTGACGTAGAGGTTGCCCTGATCCGGCGTTATCCCGGTTATGCCGAAAGTGACCAGGATCGCCAGCGCATTCTTGAACACGTTGTCATTGAAGGCACCGAGTGTTTGCGTGATGAAAAACGGAGCGAAGCGGCGGCTGCGCAGTAGTTTTGATTCGTCGCCGGAATTCATGGCAGGGGCCCGCCCTTGCCGCTCACTACGGTGAAAATTTTCTGCACATCCGGCTGCTGAATCACCCCGCGCTCGCAGACGATGGCGTCGACCAGTTCGGCGGGCGTGACATCGAACACCGGGTTATAGGCGTCGTAGCCGCTGGGCGCGATCGGCTGCCCACGCAACTCAGTAAGTTCCTGAGCGCCGCGTTCCTCGATGGGAATGTCCGCACCGCTGGTGCAGCGCAGGTCGAAGGTGCCGCTGGGTGCGACGACCATGAACTTGACGCCATGCCGCCGCGCGGCCACCGCCAGCGCGTAGGTGCCGATCTTGTTGGCGGTGTCGCCGTTGGCGGCGATGCGGTCGGCGCCGACGATCACCCAGGCGATCTTCTCGCGGCTCATCAGGTGCGCAGCCGCGCCATCGGCCAGCAGCTTCGCGGGGATGCGTTCCTGTTGCAGTTCCCAGGCGGTGAGGCGAGCGCCTTGCAGC
>JBOICL010000006.1:0-3834 GCA_050740055.1 Stenotrophobium sp. | reverse complement strand
CATCATCGTCGTGCCGGTGCCGGGGGTGGGCGGCGTGGGCCTGCCCACCGTCAACGGTGTGCCCGATGTCGGCTTGCCCGGCCAGAACTGGCCGGCGTCCTCGTCCTACGTGATGGCGGCTGGCGGCACAACGTTGTTCACCAATGCCGACGGCAGCTACAACACCGAGATCAGCTGGATCGCCGGCGGCGGTGGCCCTTCACTGGTTGATCCGATCCTGCCCTGGCAGGCGGGCTTCGCGCCGGCCTCGGCGGTGACCTCCAACGTCCTCCTGCTCGGCAAGGGCGTGCCGGATGTAGCGATGGATGCGGACGCCAACGTCTCGCCAGCCGGCTTCGTCAGCAGCGGCGCCGATACCAGCAACGGCGGCACCAGCCTGTCGTCGCCGCTGTCGCTGGGCGCCTGGGCGCGCATCCAGAACGCGCATGGCAACAGGCTCGGCTTCGCCGCGCCGGCGCTCTACGCGCTGGGCACGCCGGGGACGCCGTTCTCCTCGGAGCAGGGCTTCAACGACATCATCGTCGGCAACAACGGGCTCTTTCCGGCCAACCCGGGCTGGGACTACAACACCGGCCTCGGCAGCTTCGACATCGCTGCGGTCAGCGCGCTGGTGAAAGCGCCGGCGGGCGGTGGCTCCAGTTCTTCGGGCGGTTCGAGTTCCAGTTCCAGCAGCAGTTCCAGCTCCGGTGGAAGTTCATCCGGCGGCAGCTCTTCTGGCAGCTCCAGTTCCGGCGGCAGCTCGTCTGGTGGATCGAGTTCGAGTTCCAGCAGCAGTTCCAGCTCTAGTTCCAGCTCTGGCGGAAGTTCGTCCAGCAGCAGTTCCTCCGGCGGATCGAGCAGCAGTTCGAGTTCTGGCGGCAGTTCTTCAAGCGGATCGAGCAGCGGCGGGTCATCGTCCGGTGGCGGCACGGCGCCGACTGCTGCCCTTCAAGCGAGTCCGGTCAGCGGCACGGCGCCGCTGGCGGTGAGCTTCGACGCCTCCGGCTCGACCGCGCCCAGCGGCGACTCCATCGCCAGCTACACCTTCAACTATGGCGACGGCTCGACGCCGGTGACGCAATCCGCGACACAGATGGGCGCGGCGGCGGCCAAGAGCAGCCACACCTACGGCAGTGCGGGCAGCTACTCGGCGAGTGTGACCGTGACCGACGCCAACGGTTCAACCGCGTCGAAAACGGTGACGATCAGCGCGCAGTCGAACGCCAATGCCAGCACCCAGCCAGTCGCCTCGCTGTCCGCATCGCCGGCCAGCGGCATGATTCCGCTGCCAGTGAGCTTCGATGCCTCGGGTTCGCACAACACCGACGGCGCGGCGATCGTCTCCTACACCTACACCTTCGGCGACGGCTCTACGACGGTCACGCAGTGCGCCACCGGCGGCAGTTGTCAGAGCCCGGTGCAGAACCCCGCGCAGATTCAGCACACCTATGGCGCGGCGGGCAACTTCAACGCCTGGGTAACAGTGACGGACGCCAACGGCCAGTCTTCCGCGGCCGCACAGGTAACCATCATCGCGAAAACATCGGCGTCGGTGACGCCGGCGCAGGGTCCGGTGGCGGAAATGACGCTGTCACCCACCAGCGGCCCGGCACCGCTCAACGTGACCTTCGACGGCTCCAGGTCGATCGGCAGCCCGAAGAGCGGCGGCGGCTACAACGCGATCACGCAGTACAGCTGGAACTTCGGCGACGGCTCGCCGGTGGTGACGACAACCACGCCGACCACCACCTACACCTATCAGCAGCCGGGCAGCTATACGCCGACTCTGAGCGTGACCGATTCCACCGGCGCGCAGTCGCAGACGCCGGCGAAGGCAGGAGTGCTGGCGAACGGGCCGGCTGCTACGGCGCCCGGCGGCGCGGCAGCGGTGTCCGGCGGATCGGGCGGCGGCGCGATGGGCTCCGGCAGTCTGCTGGCCCTGCTGCTGGGTGTGCTACTGATGGAAACCCGCCGGCGCGTGAACGGGAGAAAGGAAGTCCGGCAGGACTTGTAGCCGATCATTGGGAGATTGCGGGTGACGAGCCAGTTTGGCCGTCACCCGTTTTTCTTTCCCGCAACGGTTCCGGTCACAGTCTTGTCAACCAGCGGCGAAGCGCCGCGTTAGTCGTGCAGTGCGAGAAAGCTGCTGTTGTAAAATATAGATGTATAAATAAAGTAGTTCATAAAAACAAACAACAACGTGAGCAACTGCACCGGTAGCGGGTGCGGACGAACACGAAGCAGTCCCTGATTGCGGCAGATGCCGCAGGCCAGTATCGAAATGTAAGGCCCGCCTCTTTAGCGGGCGCGAATCTTGGCGCAAGCAGTCCATAACCAGATCAGCGAGACGAGAGGAAACCATGTTCAAACCGCAATTCAGGGCCGCACGCGGCCGCTACGCAGCCCTCATCTGCGCGCTGGCGCTCGCCGCCGCCGCGCCGGCCTGGGCCGGATGGGATGCGACCAGCACGCATGCACTGCCGCTCAAGCCGACCGTCGCGTCCCAGGCCGTGCCGGCGGATACACCGCTGCACATCATCGTCAGCCTCAAGCTGCAGAACCCGGCCGGATTGCAGAGCTTCCTGCAGAACCAGCACACGCCGGGCAATCCGCAATACGGCGTGACGCTGACGCCGGCGCAGTTTGCCGCCGCCTATTCCCCCAGCGCGGCGCAGGCTCAGGCGGTTGCGGACTATCTGGCATCCCAGGGTTTCAGCAACATCCAGACCACGCCCAACCGCACTCTGATCACCGCTGACGGCAGCGCCGCCATCGCGCAAAACGCGTTCAATACCGCACTGGTGCAATTCCAGTTCAAGGGCAAGACTCTGCGCGTGGCGACGCAGGATGTGCAGGTGCCCAGCACGCTGGGCGGCGTCGTGCTGGCCGTGCTCGGCCTGCAGGACACCGGCGACATGATGACCAACCATCAGGTTTTCCCGGCTTACGATGGCGTGTCGCACACGGCGGTTCCCGCCCAGTCCGGCGATCCCACCACCGCCACGCTACAACCGACCTTCACGCCGGACGCGTTCCGCAAGGCGTATGACGCCGGCACTACGCCGGAAGGGGCCAACACCACCGTCGCCATCATCTCCGGCGGCACCGACCTGAGCCAGGTAATGCTCGACCTGCGCCAGGCGGAGCGGGACTTCAAGCTGCCCTACGTGCCGGTCAGTATCAAGCAGGTAGGCCCGGTACCGACTCCACAAGTCACCGACAATGACGGCGAGTGGGATCTCGACAGCCAGTCGTCCAGCGGCATCGCCGGCAACGTCAAGCAGATCACCTTCTACAACGGCACCGGGCTCGACGACGGCATCACCCTGGGCGCCAACAAGTTCGCCACCGACAATACCGCCAAGGCGCTCAACATCTCCATCGGCGGCTGCGAGTCGGTCAACTTCGCGTCCGGTACTGTGGCCACCGACGACCAGGCCTTCATGCAAGCCGAGGCGCAGGGGCAGACCGTGTTCGTCTCCTCCGGCGACGCCGGCGCCGCCTGCGGCGTGGTCATCAATTTGGCGACGCCGCAGGGCGGCGTGCCGCAGCAGGTTGAATATCCGGCCTCCTCGCCCTTCGTGGTCGCGGTAGGCGGCACCTCGCTGTTCACCGACGCCAATTTCAACTACGCCACCGAGACCGCCTGGAATGCCGGCGGCGGCGGCAACAGCCTGTTCGAGACCGCGCCGTCCTGGCAGGCGGGAGCCGGCGTACTGGGCGCCATTGCGACGCTGCGCGGTGTTCCCGACGTGTCGATGAATGCTGGTTTCATCCTATCTCCGGCGGCGGCCTTTTATTCGGCGGCGGACACGGTGGTCGCCGGCAGGCATGAGGCTGTTATCGGCACCAGCC
>JBOICL010000005.1:0-32442 GCA_050740055.1 Stenotrophobium sp. | reverse complement strand
CCCAGAGCGGGTGAAGGCAAAGCACGCATAATTGCGCCATGAAAGCTGCCGCGCCCACCGTTATCAAACTCCATCGCGGCTCGCGTGTGCTGGAACTCGGCTACGCCGACGGCGCGCACTACGAACTCCCCTGCGAATACCTGCGCGTGTTCTCGCCCAGCGCGGAGTTACAGGGGCATGGCCTGATCGAGCCGATGCTGATTGGCGGACGGCGCAAGGTGAACATCACGGCGATCGAGCCGGTCGGCCAGTACGCGGTGCGCCTGCGCTTCGACGATGGCCACGACACCGGGCTGTATTCCTGGGACGTGCTGCGCGAACTGGGGCAGAAGCAGGCGCAGAACTGGGCGCGCTATCTTGAACGCCTAGAGCAAGTGGGTATGTCGCGCGACAGCGACGTGGCCAAGCTGGCGGCGCTGCCAAAGAAACATATTCCCTGACTGCCGGACCTCGCGGTTCTCAGCGATAGCGGCGCTGCTGCCGCGCATCCTCGGCCGCGAACGAGCGGAATTGCAGGTAAGACCACAGTTCGGCGAAGTTCACGACGCCGTTGTGATCCTGGTCGATTTCGTCGAAATGCGGCGCCAGTTGCGGCAGGCCCTTGGCCATTTCCTCGCGTGTGAGCTGGTCGTCGCCGTTGGTATCCGCTTGCTTGAACTGGGCCAGCGCATGCGCGCGCGGGTTCTGGTCGGGGCCGCGGTCTCCGGCGCAGCTCGCACTCAGGGCCAGTAGTGCTGCGCAGGCCGCAAGCAGGCCGGCCCGCAACAGGGAATTTGGCGCGGCTGCCCGCAGCGGGCCGTCCAGCGGCTCAGGCCTTACAATGCGCGTCATCGGCAGGAATCCCTATATGTCGCAGCAAAACAAATCCGGCTACACCCATTTCGGCTTCGAGGAGGTCCCTCTCGGCGAAAAGCAGAAGCGTGTCGCGGGCGTGTTCACGTCCGTGGCGCACAAGTATGACCTGATGAACGATCTCATGTCCTTCGGTGTGCATCGCCTGTGGAAACGCTTCGTCATCGACCTCGCCGGCGTGCGCGCGGGCGAGAAGGTGCTCGACGTGGCCGGCGGCACCGGCGACCTCACCCGCGAGTTCGCCAGGCTGGCAGGCCCCAGGGGTCTGGCGGTGCTGACCGACATCAACGCCGCCATGCTTGGCGAGGGCCGCGCACGGCTGGCGGACAAGGGCATCGTCAACGTGCCGGTGGCTCAGGCCAACGCTGAGAAACTGCCCTTCGCGGAAAGTTCATTCGACTGCATCACGATTGGTTTTGGTTTACGCAACGTTACAGACAAGGATGCCGCGCTGTGCTCGATGACACGCTGCCTCAAGCCCGGCGGACGCCTGCTGGTGCTGGAATTCTCCAAGCCGCTGAGCGAAGGCCTCGGCAAGATGTACGACCAGTATTCCTTCAAGCTGCTGCCGCTGATGGGCCGGCTGGTGGCCAACGACGCCGACTCCTACCGCTATCTGGCCGAATCCATCCGCATGCACCCGGATCAGCAGACGCTCAAGGGCATGATGGAAAACGCCGGCCTCGCCCGCGTGCAGGTCTATAACCTCACCGGCGGCATCGTCGCCGTGCATCGCGGCTTCAGGCTGGAATGAGCGCACCCGCCCTGTTGTGCGCCACGCTGGAAGTGGCGCTGAACCGCTATCTGGCGCTGGAGCCGGAGGTGCTAGGCGAGTGCGGGAAACTTTCCGGCCGCGTCATTGCGCTGAACGTGGACGGCGTGGGCTGGACCTTCTTTATCGAATTCCACGGTGGCGGCGTGCGTGTGCTGCCGACGCTGGACGGGCAGCAAGCGGATGTCCGCGTCTCCGGCCCGCTGGGCCAGCTGATGCGGCTGGCCTGGAAAACCGCGGCGGGCGAGGGCGGCGTGCCGAACGGCTTGCAGGTCGAAGGCGACACCGAGCTGCTCGCACGCTTCAACAAGCTGCTGGTGCGCGTGGGTTTCGACCCGGAAGAACTGCTGGCGAAATTCCTCGGTGGCACCACCGCACGCCGCGTCAACCAGGGCTTGCAGAAACTGTTCGGCTGGGGCCGCCAGACCGCCGAAACCCTGACGTTGGACACCGCCGAATACCTGCGCGAAGAGACGCGCGACCTCGCGCGCGGCACGGACGCGGCGGAATGGATGGATGCGGTGGACAGGCTGCGCGAAGGCGTGGACCGCCTCGATGCCCGCCTGGGCCAACTGGAGCAGCGCGCATGAACCTGTCCTTCGGCCGCATGCGCCGCGTCTGGCAGATCCAGCGCGTCGTGCGCAAGTACGGCCTCACCGAGTTCATGGGCCGTGAGCCCGGCCGGCACGATTGCCCGCGCGGCGAGCGCCTGCGCATGGCGCTGGAAGAACTGGGGCCGGTGTTCGTCAAGATCGGCCAGGCGCTGTCCACGCGGCCCGACATCGTGCCCGCCGATCTGGCGATGGAACTGGCCAAGCTACAGGATCAGGTGCCGCCATTTCCCGGCGAAGAAGCGAAAGCCATCGTCGAGAAATCGCTGGGCAAAAAGCTCGCAGACGTGTTCAGCGAGTTCGATCTCGCGCCGCTGGCCTCGGCCTCGGTCGCGCAGGTGCATGCGGCGAAGATGAAGCCCACCGGCCCCGGCGATCCGGGACTCGAGGTGGTGGTGAAAGTGATCCGCCCCGGCATCGAGAAGGTGATCCACAGCGACATCCAGTTGCTCCACACGCTGGCGGAACTGGCTGAAAAATTCTCCGAGGACGCGCGCCGTATCCGTCCGTGCGCCGTCGTCAGCGAATACGAAAAAATCATTTTTGACGAACTGGATCTGATGCGCGAAGGCGCCAACGCCTCGCTGCTGCGCCGAAACTGGCTGGGTTCGGAGCTGATCTACCACCCGGCGGTGCTGTGGGATTGCACACGGCAGGATGTGCTGGTGATGGAGCGCATCTACGGCATCTCCATGCGCGAGCTGGACAAGCTGCGCGGCCTCGGCGTGGATTTCCAGGTGCTGGCGGAGCGCGGCGTGGAGATTTTCTTCAAGCAGACTTTCCGCGACAATTTTTTCCACGCCGACATGCACTCCGGCAACATCTTCGTCGATGCCTCGAATCCGAAGAAGCCGAGCTATCTGGCGGTGGACTTCGGCATCGTCGGCGTGCTCACGCCTTCGGACCAGCGCTATCTCGCGGAGAATTTTCTCGCGTTCTTCAACCGCGACTACCGCCGCGTCGCCGAACTGCATGTCGAGAGCGAATGGGTGCCGGCCGGCACGCGCGTGGAGGAATTCGAGGCCGCGATCCGCACCATCTGCGAGCCGATTTTCCAGCGCCCGCTCAAGGATATTTCCTTCGGGTTCTTCCTGCTGCGCCTGTTCCAGGTCGCGCGCCGCTTCAACTACCAGGTGCAACCGCAACTGGTACTGCTGCAAAAAACCCTGCTCAACATCGAGGGCCTCGGCCGCCAGCTCTACGGCGAACTCGACCTGTGGAAGACCGCCAAGCCGATCATGGAGCAGTGGATGCGTGCGCGCCTCGGCCCGGCGGCCACGCTGGAGCGGATGCGCGCGCAGCTCCCGGAACTGACCCAGACCCTGCCGGAACTGGTGCACCGCGCGCTCAAGCAACTGGAGCGCGGCGAAGGCTTCGGCGCCGGCAACCGCCGCATGCTGGAAGAACTGCGCACGGAAGTGCGCCGCGCCAACCGCCGTAGCCTGCGCATCATGGCCGGCGGCGTGTGCCTGATCTGCGCCGCACTGATTTTCGGCCTCGACGGCTACCGTCCGGTGATGGCGGCGGGAGTTCCGTTGTGGTCGTGGGGTCTGGGCGTGGCGGGCTTGCTGATGTGGCTGAGGGTGTTACGGGACAAATAATGTTGCGCGCTCTGACGAAAACGAAAAGGCCCGGATCACCGGGCCTTTTTTTGTTGCAGTTACAAATGAAGCAAGCGGATCAATTGCCTCTGGCGATGACCAGTCCCTTGAGCACGTTGAGGGCTTCGTAGAGTTCGTAGTCGCTTTCCGCGAGCGCCTGTTCGTCCTTGGCTTTCTTCTCGCGCGCAGCCTGGTCGGCGGAGGCCTTGGCGGCGGCTTTCTGGTTATTGACGAGGCTGCCCTTGAGGTCGGATTCCTTGATCGACAGGAAGCCGTCCTGCTTGTCGTCCTTGCTGACCTTGAGCGGACGCAGAATGATGTCAGGCTCGATGCCCTCGGCCTGGATCGAGCGCCCGGAGGGCGTGTAGTAGCGCGCGGTTGTGATCTTGATCGCGGTGTCGTTGGACAGCGGCATGATGGTCTGCACCGAACCCTTGCCGAAGGTGCGGGTGCCGACCAGCACGGCGCGATGGGTGTCCTGCAGCGCGCCGGCGACGATCTCGGAGGCGGAGGCGGAGCCGCCGTTCACCAGCACCACCAGCGGACGGCCGTCGAGCAGGTCGCCAGGCGTGGCGAGGAAGTCGTGATTGGAACCGGGATCGCGGCCCTTGATGCTGACGATGGTGCCCTTATTGATGAAGTCGTCGCTGACCTTGACCGCGCCGTCGAGCACGCCGCCGGGGTTGTTGCGCAGGTCGAGCACCAGGCCCTTGAGCCCGCCGTCGGAATCCTTCTTGAGCTTGAGCAGTTCCTTGTCCAGCGCGTCGCCGGTTTCGGTGGTGAAGCTGCTGATGCGGACGTAGCCGTAGCCGTTTTCGAGCATGCGGCTCTTGACGCTGGCGACCTTGATGATGGCGCGCGTGAGTTCGACCACCAGCGGTTTGTCCACGCCGTCGCGCACGATGGTGAGGGTGATCTTGCTGCCGGGTTCGCCGCGCATCTTGTCCACGGCGTCGCTGAGGCTGAGGCCGTTGACCGGCGTGTCGTCGATCTTGACGATGAGGTCGCCCGGCTTGATGCCGGCCTTGGCGGCGGGCGTGTCGTCGATCGGCGAGACCACGCGTACGAGGCCGTTCTGCATCTGCACCTCGATGCCCAGACCGCCGAACTTGCCGGTGGTGACGACGTTCATGTCCTTGAGCTCGTCCTTGTCCAGGTAGGCCGAGTGCGGATCGAGGCCGCCGATCATGCCGTGCAGGGCGTTTTCGATCAGGGTCTTGTCGTCCACCGGCTCGACGTAGTCGGATTTCACGCGGTTGAGGACCTCGACGAAGGTCTGCAAATCCTTGACCGGCAGTTCGCCCGGCTTATCCTTGTCGGCGAACACGCCGTGCGTGAGGGTGACGGAAGCGCCGATGATGACGCCGGCGGCAAGGGCAATCGTGGTGCGCGAAAACAGGGACATGGAGGGGATGTTCAAAAAAATGAGGGCTGAAATGTAGCACATAGACCTGTGACGACACTCTGCGTTCAGCGACTGCGGCGAAAAATCCGCTCACCCGCCCGCGACACGGTGTTTTTGCGCAGCAAAACGGGCGCGGGAGCGGGCGGTGGGGTGCCGACTTTCGTTACGTCACGGGCTTCGGGTGCTTCCCGGCTCCGCCCCAGCCAAGCCTCGCGGCTTGGCGTTCGCCAGCATGGACTGCCACCGGCAGTCCATGAAACCCTGGCTCACCACATTGCCCTTCGGGCAAACACCGTGTCGGCACCCGCTCCGGTTTGTTTGGCCGGCATCATTGTTTAAATATAATTATATTAATTACAATAAGTAATCAAAATATAACTTCAACTTTAACCGCTATAGATGCTCCCTCCGCTTTGGTGGACACACCATCTACAACAAGCGGCGATTACACTCGGCGCAAGGTAAACGTCATCCCAATGAGTTTGAGGCCCCATGCGCATAACCAGCGGGCATCCACTTTTTCGCAGGAACTCTCCAGTCCTGCCTTCGCTTCACTCCGGCAAGCCCGCGGCTGGGCTGTGGCCTTAGGCCGTATCAATGGGGCCAGTCAGGCGTTCAGTTTGGTTATTCGTAGCGGCGATGCTGCTGATTGTCAGCGCAACGCTTCTCGCATTTCCGGCGTGGTCCGAATGGCTCCCGCGCATGGCGGCGAAGCTCTTTTCCGGCTTTGTCCAGCCCGGCATCGTGATTTGGTGGTTTGTGCTTGGCGGGCCCTATCAAACCCGTCCCTATTCGCCAAGCGGCATCGCGTTCGCTATAGCGGCAAATGCCGCATTCTGGTTCCTCATGCTAGGGCTGGTGGTCGTGATTGGCAGAGCCGTTTGCCACAGATCTGCCGCAATGCGTTCATGATCGCCCTGCTGCCTGACAATTCATTCAAGCCGAAAGCTGGGCGTGCTCCCGGACTCCACGCAGAGCCAGATTTCCGTGCTCCGCAAAGGCTCGAAAAAACTATTGACACTCCAACATCGAGGCGTAGACTGCGCCCCACTTGAATGAGCCGGAGGTTCCGCGTTGGACAGTAGTAGTTGTTCCAGTTTGCATTCCCGTCAGTTGGCGGGACGTTTTCAGCGGCACTGACCTCAGACTTTCCTCTCTGGCCACTGTCTTGCTGACGACATAAGACAGTGCGCCGATCGTAGTTCCCTCTCCGCCCCGGCGGATTTCTACCTCGCGCATTTTTAACTATCCGGGCTTGGTCGGGTGGCTTGCGCGTTCGCGTTTCGCCGCCCTCAGATCCAACCCGCTGCTGTTGCCGCAACCATTCACCGGCAGCAGGCGGGGTGCCTTGTAGGGAGCGATGTAATGCGTCTGAAGAAAAATGATTTCGTGAAATTCGCGGCCTGCGTGCTGGCGCTCGCGGGCGAGATGGCGCCGCTGCTGGATGCCCGTGCGGACGACAATACCGGTGACGGCGGCCAGGAGCGCCTGTTCGTGCCGCAACTGCTGGGCCTGCAGTTCACCATGATGCGCCAGCACCAGTACGCGCTGAACTCGCCGTATGCCAGCAACCTGAGCCTGCTGCCCGGCGGCGACACCGAGTCCACTTACACGACCGGCGTGTACCTGGGCGTGCCGCTGTGGCGCAACCTGCAAGCCTATGTCGATCTCGAGCGCTTCCAGGGCGAGGGCATCAGCAACGCCACCGGCCTCGCCAGCCTCACCGACGGTGACGACGTCCGCGCCGGCGCGGCGGGGCTGGGCAAGGACCCGTACATCGCCCGCGCCTATCTGCGCTACCTGATTCCGTTTGGCAGCGGTACACACCGGGCGGAACGGGCAATGGATTCGCTGCCGCTGGCGCAGCCCGATTCCTATGTCGAGATCAAGGCCGGCGTGATGGCCGCGAACGACGATTTCGACCGCAACCGCTACGCCAATAGCACGCGCACGCAATTTCAGAACTGGAGCCTGTGGAACAACAGTGCCTGGGATTTTGCCGCCGATACGCGCGGCTATACCAACGGCGCGATGATCGGCTACATCGGCCCGGTGTGGTCGCTGCGCTACGGTATTTACCAGATGCCAGTGCATGCCAACGGGCAGGAACTTGACTCATCCTTGTCACGTTCGCGCGGGCAGAATCTGGAACTGACCTTGCAGCAGCCGAAGGAAAACGGCGCGGTGCTGCGCCTGCTGGCCTACGAGAATGTGGCGCGCATGGGCATTTACTCGAACGCCATCGCCGCCGCGCATGGCGCGGCACCGGACATCACGGCGGACGATCAGCCCGGACGGCGCAAGTATGGTTTTGCGCTGAACCTGGAACAGCCGCTCGCGGACAACGGCGAAACCGGCGTGTTCATGCGCCTGGGCTGGGATGACGGCAAGACCGAAACCTTTGCGTTCACCGAAATGGATCGCCACCTCAGCCTCGGCGCGCAGATCGATGGCCTGCACTGGTATCGCCCGGACGACCGCCTCGGTATTGCGGGAGTGGTGGGCGGCTTGTCCGGCCCGCATCGCGAGTATCTGGCGGCGGGCGGCGAAGGATTCGTGGTCGGCGACGGTAAGTTGAACTACGGCACCGAGCAAGTCGCGGAGATTTATTACCGCGCGCAGCTGTGCCGGTTCCTCCAACTCTCGCCGGATTTCCAGTACATCCGCAATCCCGGCTATAACAGGGATCGCGGGCCGGCCAGAGTGATTGGCTTCCGCATCCACGCCGAATATTGAGAAAACCAGGCGCGGGGCCAAAGCCCGTGCGCAGGAGCGTGTCATGAAATACGAACTCGTCCATGAAAGCCTGATGCAGAAGGCGCTGCGCAAGCTGCTGCCGGGGCGTGAGGCGGGGAATGCCGGTCAGGACGCTGCGCAGAATGCCGTGCGCCTGCTCGACCATGCCGGCAAGAGCGCCAAGGACTGCCTGCGCGCGTTCAATTCCTCGGTGTCGGGACTCGCCGATAGCGAGGCCCAGGCCCGGCTGGAAGAACACGGCATGAACGAGGTCGCCCACGAGAAGCAGGCGGGCTGGCCACGGCAGTTGCTGCGCGCTTTCAATAATCCGTTCAACATCCTGCTGGTGGTGCTGGCGGTCATTTCCTTCGCGACCGATGACCTCGCCGGCACCGCGATCCTGTCGGTGATGGTGGCCCTGAGTTCGGTGCTGCGCTTCGTGCAGGAATTCCGCTCCAGCAAGGCGGCGGAGAAACTGCAGGCGATGGTCAGCACCACCGCCACGGTCAGGCGCGTCAACGACAATCTCGAACAGGCCGCGGAATACGCGCAGCAGGTTGGCATCCAGCTCCACGGGCACGCGCAGGACACGCGCGAAATCCCGCTGCGGCTACTGGTGCCCGGCGACATCGTGCGCCTGTCTGCCGGCGACATGATCCCGGCCGACCTGCGCCTGCTCTCGGCCAAGGACCTGTTCATCAGCCAGGCGGCGCTGACCGGCGAGGCTTTTCCGTTGGAAAAAACCGCGGAGCGCGTGACTGCGGCATTCAAGAATCCGCTGGAACTGCCGAACATCGGCTTCATGGGCTCCAACGTCGTCAGCGGAACTGCGACCGCGCTGGTGCTGGCCACCGGCAAGCAGACTTACTTCGGCAGCCTCAGCGAAAAAATCACCGGCTACCGCGAGCCGACCGATTTCGACAAGGGTATTCATCGCGTCAGCGGCCTGCTGATCCGCTTCATGCTGGTGATGGCGCCGATGGTTTTCCTGATCAACGGCTGGATCAAGCACGACTGGGGCGAAGCCTTCCTGTTCGCCATCGCGGTCGCGGTCGGCCTGACGCCGGAGATGTTGCCGATGATCGTCACCGGCACGCTGGCCAAGGGCGCGGTGGTGATGTCCAAGCGCAAGGTCATCGTGAAGCGCCTCAGCTCGATCCAGAATTTCGGCGCGATGGACGTGCTGTGCACCGACAAGACTGGCACGCTCACGCAAGACAGGATCGTGCTCGAAAAATATGTCGATCTGTTAGGCGACCAGAACGAGGACGTGCTGCGTCATGCCTTTCTCAACAGCCACTACCAAACCGGCCTGAAAAACCTGCTGGATTTCGCCGTGCTGAAACACGTCGAGGTGGCGCACGCGCTCGACGTGACGAGCAACTACCGTCTGGTGGATGAGATTCCCTTCGACTTCGTGCGCCGCCGCATGACCGTGGTGGTGAATGAGCGCGAGGATCACAACGAGCTGATCTGCAAGGGCGCGGTCGAGGAAATGTTCGCGGTCAGCACCAAGGCGAGGGTTAACGGCCAGACGGTGCCGCTCGACGACGCTCTGAAGCAGACGGTGCGCCAGCTCGCGCATGCCTACAACGAGGACGGTCTGCGCGTCATCGCGGTGGCCTACAAGGAAACCGCGCCGGAGCAGAAAACCTATGGCGTCAAGGATGAGTGCGAACTGATCCTGCTCGGCTTTATCGCCTTCCTCGATCCGCCCAAGGAAACCGCCGGCCCCGCGATCACGGCGCTGCGCGCGCACGGCGTGCGCGTGAAGATCCTCACCGGCGACAACGACGTGGTGACGCGCAAGATCTGCCGCGAGGTCGGTATCGACACCGAGCGCATCGTCCTCGGCAGCGAGATCGACGCAATGAGCGATACGGAGTTGGCACCGCTCGCCGACCGCAGCGCCGTGTTCGCCAAGCTCTCGCCGGCGCAAAAGGAACGCATCGTGCGCGTCCTGCAATCCGGTGGCCATGTGGTTGGCTTCCTCGGCGACGGCATCAACGATTCCCCGGCGCTAAAGAGCGCGGACATCGGCATCTCGGTGGACACCGCCGTGGACATCGCCAAGGAATCTGCCGACATCATCCTGCTGGAAAAAAACCTCCTGGTGCTGGAGGAAGGCGTGCTCGAAGGACGCAAGACCTTCGGCAACATCGTCAAGTACATCAAGATGGCGGCCAGTTCCAACTTCGGCAATATGTTTAGCGTGCTCGGTGCCAGCATCTTTCTGCCGTTCCTGCCGATGCTGCCGATCCAGATCCTGATCCAGAATCTGCTCTACGATATTTCGCAGACCGCGATTCCCTTCGATGATGTCGATGCCGATTACGCAAAGCGGCCGCGCAAGTGGGAGATCGGCAGCCTCGCGCGCTTCATGCTATTCATCGGTCCGATCAGCTCGATCTTCGACTATGTGACCTTCGGCGTGATGTGGTTTTTCTTCCACGCCAACAACATTGCCGGCCAGGCCCTGTTCCAGTCCGGCTGGTTCATCGAGGGCCTGCTGTCACAGACCCTGATCGTGCACATCATCCGCACCGCCAAGGTGCCGTTCATCCAGAGCCGCGCCACGTTGCCGCTGATGGTGATGACGGCTGTGGTCATGCTCGTCGGCATCTACATGCCGTTCTCGCCCATCGCGCACGCGGTCGGGCTGACGCCGCTGCCCGCGACGTATTTCTGGTGGCTGGCTGGCATTCTGCTCAGCTACGCGCTGCTGACGCAGACGGTGAAGGTGTGGTTTATCCGCAAATACGGATTCAATTAATCCGGTTGCGCCCTACTTGCGTGCGGTGAGCCTGCGGCCGCGCATCAGGTCGGGGACGTGCGCCTGCGCGCCGAGGACTATCGCCTGGAACAGCGACAGTAGCTCGTCGGACAACACCTGCGCGCTCGGCGGATTTTCGGCCGTGAGCCATTCGGTCACCAGCGCGATGAGCGCGCCGACCATCGCCACGCAGGACAGGTGGTAATTGCGCTGTGGCAGCTCGCCGGCCTGCGCGAGCCGCTGCGCGTGCACTTCCACTGCTTGCGCGAATTCATGGATGACGGTGCGACGTCTCTGCTCCATTTCCGGACTGACGCCGACCGTCTCGATGCAGATAATGCGGCTGCGCCGCGGATACCTGGTGCTGGCCCGCGCCAGAGCGCGTATCGCATTGGCGATGCGCAGCGTGGGTGCGAGGTCCGGTGCGCGCCGCAGTGACCTGCGCACCGTGTCGCCGAGGTGGAGGACGGCTTCTTCAAAGACCGCGGCGAGCAGCGCCTCGCGGCTGTTGAACTGCTCGTAGAAATGCCGCGTGGTGACGCGCGACTCGGCGCAGATCAGCTCGATCTGCGTCTTGAGATAGCCGCGCGTGGCGAACAGTTCGAGGCCGGCGTCGATCAGCCGGCGGCGGCGTTCCAGCACCAGTTCCGCAGCGCTGCGGCCGCCATAACCGCGCCGCTGGCCGCTGGCCGAAACGGCCGGCACCCAACGCGGCCGCACTGGCTTCTTGCTGCGAGTCGTCGAGAGCGCATTCTTTTGCATAAGCAAGGTGAAGATAGGCGGTCCGGCCATGCTCCGCAATATCGGGAAGCCATTGGCCGGAAATGGCGAGTCAGGCGTTTTGGTACTGCACCCGCTCCGGTGGTTTTGCAGAGGAAATTAGTTATCAATAATTGATATTAATAAATATAATTAAGCAATTATAAACATAACAGCGGGCTGCAAACAGCAGAGCGGGTGCCGACACGGTGCTTGCCCGAAGGGCAATGGGTGCCGCCAGATGTCTTTATCCGGGCATCATTTGGCCGGCTGGCTTTTGCGATGACGGTCCGCCTGCACGGTGATGGTGCAGGTCATGCCGGCACTGAGGATCACGCCGTCAGGTATCTGGTCGATATGGATGCGCACCGGGATGCGCTGCGCGAGGCGCACCCAGTGGAAGGTCGGATTCACGTTCGACAGCAGGCCGCCGTCGTCGGTGTTGGCGATGGCGCGCGCGATACTTTCGACATGCCCCCTGAGCTGCGGGCCGCCGCTCATCAGGCGGATGTCCACCTCATCGCCCACGTGCATGGACGGGATTTTCGTCTCCTCGAAATAGCCTTCGACGCGGAAGGAGTGGAGATCGACCAGCGCCAGTATCGGATGCCCCGCGACCGCGTAATCGCCGGGATGTACATTGAGATTGGTGACGTAGCCATCCACGGGCGCGAGCACTTGCGTGCGCTCCAGGTTGAGCTGCGCGGCGGACTGCGCGGCTTCGGCTTCCTGTAACTGCGCGCTGGCGGCATCCGCAGCGGCGCCTGCGGACTGGCGGTTTTCACTGGACACCACAGCGGCATCCAGCGTGGCGCGGCGACGCGCTTCGCGCTGCTTGAGCGACTGGTTGGTCTGCGCCGCCGCGACCGTGGCGGTGGCCTGCTGCGCGGCGATGCGGTAGCGCGAGGCGTCCACGCTGAACAGCAGGTCGCCTTTGTGCACGGCCTGGTTGTCGCGCACGGCGACGCTCTCGACCAGCCCGGCGACGTCGGGCGCGACGCTGATGATGTCAGCGCGGATGCGGCCGTCGCGCGTCCACGGGCTGTACATGTAGTGCGACCACAGGCGGTAGCCGATGAAGATCGCGGCGGCGAGAATCAGCAGGGTGAGGGCGAAGCGCAGCAGGGGTTTCAGCATGGGGAGCGCCTGAAAATGAAAAGAGGGCAGAGGCCGGTCATTGGGAAAAAATGCTGTCGAGCAGTCCGAACAGGCACACGAACAGGCAGACGCGAAACAGCGCGGGGTGCCAGACCTGGCGATAGAAATCCAGGCGCGCGAGCAGACCGTCGAGCAGCCAGTAGGCGATGGCCGCCGCGAAGAACACCGGCAGCAGCGCAGGGAAGTAGATGCCAAACAGGCTCAATTCACGCGGCATGGATGGGAGCCACCAGTGGCGTATCGTGCGCAAGCGCGGCCGTGTTCACGAATGCGATGCGCTCGGCCACGGCCAGTTGCAGCACGCGCAGATCGGCGCGCGCGCGGATCAGGTCGTCCTCGGCGCCGTTCATCGACCCGGCATCGATGCGCACCAGTAGCGTGGCCAGCGAGGCTTCTGCGGCTTGCAGCGCTGCCGGGCCGGAATCCGCAAAGCCCGATGCGATGCGATTGAGGCAGTCGTCAAGCTGTGCTGCCCAGGAGCGCAGCGCTTGCCGGTCCGCGAGTTCGCGCAGGGCGATCAGCGCCCGTCCCGTCTCCAGCACCAGTACGCCGCCGACGATGTCACGCTTCTTTTCATCTTCGCTGGTGCCGTAGAGCGTTGCGAGTTGCAGCATGAGGTCGCGCACGCGGCTTTCAAAGCGGTGGCGCAGGCCGGTCGCCTTGCTGCTGCGCGTCAGCACCAGTTCGCGCGCCAGCATGGTGCGCAGGCGCCGCGCGCGCCAGGGATGACCGGCCGGCAGGATCAGCGCGAAGGCGGCGATCGCCGCGCCCAGGCCCAGCATCTGCGCCAGTCCGCCGTTGATCAGTTCCACCACGTCGAAGCGCATGTTGTCCCCGATGCCCAGCGCGACCACGAACATGAGCAGGTAGCCGGTGCCGATTCCCGCGGTCGCGGGACGCGCCATCAGAAAAGTGCCGGCCAGCAGAAATGGCGCGAGGCCCGCGGACAGCAGCAAGAAGCCGTCGAGGCGCGGCAGCACGAAGCTGAGGCAGACGAAGCTCGCAGCGAAGCCGAGCATAAAGCCCTTCATCATCTGCCCCGCGGCCTGCGCGGGCACCGGCGCGTTGACGAACAGCGCGCAGGCGACCGCGGCGAGCAGCGCCGCTGGAAAACCGTCGGCCCAGCCGGAGAGTATCCAGAACGCGCTGACCGCGAGCAGGGTGAGCATCGCGCGCAGCCCAGCGATCAGCGCCATCAGGCTGTCTGCATGAGACATCAGGCTGCGTGCGCTGGTGCGCTCGCGCAGGCTGCGCGGCACGTCTAGCGAGGCGAAGGTTTCGGTGTAGTCGCGGGTTTCGACCGTGAGCTGATGCAGCAGCGCCAGCGCGCTGTCGAGTTCGATGCGGCTGGCTGCGGGAGCGCCGTCCGCTAGCCGCGCACGCACTGCGGCGCCGTGAGCTTCCCAGTCCGTGGCGAAAACGGCGAGCCGTGTGGCCACCGGCGCGGCCGCCGCGGCGCTGCCCGGTGTTTCGCCGCGATCCGTGCGCAGTGCCTGCAGGAATGCGTTATCGAGCGGCTTGAGTGCGGCGAGGATGTACGCGTCGCCGCGCGCGGCAAGGTCCTCGCGCAGCCGGTGCACGGCGTGCAGGGTGGTCGTAGCCATCATGAATTCGCTGATGAAGCGGCGCAGGCGGCGGCCGCGCACACGGGTTTCCGAGTTTTCAAAAAAGCTCGCGGTGCGGATAGCATCGAGGGCGATAATGTCCTGCGCAAAACGCTGTTGCGACTGGCGCAGGAAATCGCGGCTGACGTGCCGCGCGATGGCCTGCTCGATGAAACCGGCAAAGTCGGCGAAGCTTTTCCGCACGGCCAGCACCAGGCCCTGCGTGGATGAACGCGGCAGGATCACGGTGTTGACGCCGCCGCCGCAGAGGATGCCGAGCGCGACCACGCTGACGCGATCGACCGCGATCTCGAAGGCGGCGTCAGCGTGTTCGTAAGCGGGAAAGCCGATGATGTAGGCGGTGTAGCCGGCCAGCACAAAACCGTAGGCCTGGAAGTTGCGCAGCCAGCGCGAGCCCGCGACGCACAGGCCGATCCACATGATGAGGGCGAGCATGAACAAGTCCCTTTGCTGCGCGAACAGAGCCAGGAACAGCAGCGTCGCGAACGCGCCGATCAGCGTTCCGAGCAGCCTGTAAAAACTTTTTTCCAGCCCCAGGCCGCTGTGCTGCAGCGAGACGATGACCACGGTGACGGCCGCGCTTGCCGGAGAATCGAAGCCGAGGCGGAAGGCGATCCACAGGGCCAGCAGCATCGCGATGACGGTCTTGAAAGCGAAGGTCCAGGCCTGCGCTTCCTCCGTGAAGACTTCGCGCCACGCGCTGTTCATGGCGGCGCTCCCGGCGTGGTTTTCTGTGCGGTCGTGGATGATGCAGCGGCCGGACCGGGGTTCTCGATGTAGCCGCCGCCCAGCGCCACGTTCAGCGCGGCGGCCGAGACCGCCTGATGGAAATGGATTTCCGCGAGAAGCCCGCGCTCGGCGTTGAGCGCCGATTCGGTGCTGAGCACATTTAGGTAGTCGGTGAGGCCGCCGCGGAAGGCCTTGAGCGCCAGTTCATGCGCGCGTTCTGCAGCGGCAAGCGCCGTGCCGCGCTTCTGCGCCTGCACCGCGAGCGAGCGTAGTTCGGCGATGCGGTCGGCGACTTCGTTGAGTGCGCCGATCAGCGTCGCGTCGTAGGCATGCACCGCGCTGTCGTATTCCGCGGTGCTGGCTTGTAGGCCCGCGCGCAGGCGGCCACCGTCGAAAACCGGCAGGCTGATCGCGGGTCCGATGCCTGTGTTGGTCGACGTGGTGGAAAGGAACTGGCTAAAGCCGAGACTGAGCAGGCCGGCGAAGGCAGTCAGGTTGATGTCGGGATAAAACGACGCCTTGGCCACGTCGATGCCGCGCGCGGCGCGCTCCACGCGCCAACGTTGCGCCACGATGTCGGGACGGCGGCCCAGCAGGTGCGCGGGAATGTTGCCGGGCAAGACGGCCGTGGCGTCGAAGTGCAGGGCAGGCCGCGCAAAGGCGTCGCCATCGCCGGGGCCGCCGCCGCTGAGCGCGGCAAGCTGATGGCGCAGGATCGCCATGCGCGCCTCGACCTGTTCCATCTGTGCCTCGGTCGCCGAGATCGCGGTCTGTGCCTGCGCTTCTTCGAGTTCCGAGCCGAGGCCCGCGACGCGGCGGCGATGCGCAATGTCGTAGGACTGTTTTTCGTCGCCGAGGATCGCATTGAGGTTGTCCTTGAGGTCGAACTGGTACGACAGATCGGCATAGCTGCGCACGACCGCGCCCTCGAGCGCGAGCCGTGCCTGCTGCGCTTCGGCACTGGCAATCTGCACCGCATCCAGCGCGGCGGCGAGCGCGCTGCGGTTACGTCCCCAGAGGTCGAGGTCGTAGCTCAGGTCGAGTTCGGCATCGTTGTTCCAGAAACTGTTGCCGCCGTAGGGCGGCGGGAAAAACTGGTTCTCGCTGAACCGGCTGTCGATGAACGATCCCTGCGCTTTCACGCCGGGCAGGGTCGCCGCGCGCACACCGTTTGCGGCAGCGCGCGCCCCGGCGATGCGGTTTATGGCTTGCGCTAGGCGCGGGTTGCCGGCGACCGCCTTGGCGACCAGCGCATCGAGCTGCGCATCGTCATACGCCCGCCACCATTGCGCGGTTGGCCATGCAACATCGGCTCGCTGCGAATTGCTGATTTCATGGCCTGCGTTCAGGCGGTTCACGTCCGCCGGCTGCGCCGCGGGCCTGATGCCCGCCATGCTGGCGCAGCCGCCCAGTAGCGCGCCGGCCAGCGCCAGGGCCGCGCTCCCATGGAAGTTTCCGCCGCGCACCGTCAGGGGGTCTTGACGGAGAAAGCGTCCATGACCCGCGCCGAATAGACCAGCGCCGCGCCGGCATTGACGGCGATGGCGACGCCGAGCGCTTCCGCGATTTCCTCGCGGCTGGCACCGTGTTTGGCGGCGGCGTCGGTATGCACGGTAATGCAGCCGTCGCATTGGCGCGTGACCGCGACCGCCAGCGCGATGAGTTCGCGCGTCTTGGCGTCGAGCTTGCCGGTCTTCGCGCCGGCTTCGCTCAGCGCGCGATAACCGCGCAGCGTGTCGGGGCTGAGCTTGCCGATCTCGCCCAGCCGGGGTTGCAGTTGTTTCTGGTAGTCGTTCCAGTCCAGCATCATGTGAGTGTCTCCGGTGGGATCAGTGTTTCAGGTACTCGCTCAGCGCGACCGCGTTGTTGTGCGCCTCGTCCTTCGCGGCAAAGACCAGCGTGACCGTGCCTTTGCGCGCCTGCGCCTTGAGCTGCGCCAGTTCGGCGGCGTGCTGTTCGAGTTCGCCGAAATAGCGGCGGCGGAATTCCGGCCATTTCTCCGGCTCGTGGCCGAACCACTTGCGCAGTTCGGCGCTGGGCGCAATGTCCTTGAGCCATAGCCCGATTTTCGCGGCGTCTTTCGAGACGCCGCGCGGCCACAGGCGATCAACCAGGATGCGGAAGCCATCGCCCGGCTCCGGCGGCTCGTAGGCGCGTTTCAGTTTGACGGTCATGCAGGTCTCCCGTGCGGGCACGCAGCCATGTTATGCCCACTATCCTGAATTTCATCCACCCGCTCTCGTGGGTGGGTAGCAGTAGTGTGTTTGTAAATATTGACTAATATAAATATTAATCAGTTTAAAATAACGATGTTTCGGGCGATTGGCGTAGAGCGGGTGCCGACACGGGGCTTGCCCGAAGGGCAATGGGTGCGGGAGGCACCCGAAGCCCGCGACCAGTGCTAAGGTCGGCACCCAACCGTCCGCTCCCGCGCCCGTTTTGCTCCGCAAAAAACACCGTGTCGCGGGCGGGTAGAGCCAAACTGCTCTCAAGGTTGACCCCATCACGTGCAGCGATGAGACTGCGCGCCACAAATAATTTCAGCGTGAAGGCTCTTAAAGATGAACCTGTTCCAGTCGCTCAAAGTACGTGTGCCGAAGGACTTGTCCGGCGTGACCACCATCGACCGGGAGTCGGAGGCGGCGCCGGAGGCCGCCGGCCTGACACCGCATGCGGTCAACGAAATCTGGCAGGCGGTGGAGGGCGCGTATCGCAGCCGTGCCTATCCGGCCTTGACCTTCTGCCTGCGCCGCCGCGGGCAGGTGGTGCTCAACCGCGCGCTCGGCCACGCGCGCGGCAACGGCCCGCTGGAGCCGCCGCACGGTGAAAAAATCCTGGTGCGGCCGGAAACGCCGATCTGCCTGTTCTCCGCCTCGAAAGCGGTGACCGCCGTGCTCACGCACATGCTGGCCGAGGACGGTGGCATCGATCTCGACAAGCCGGTGGCGCATTACATTCCAGAATTCGCCGCCGCTGGCAAGGCGGCGACCACCATCGCCGAAGTGCTGGCGCACCGTGGCGGCTTCCCAACGCTGGATATTCCACCAAGCGAGCGCGACCCAAAGCTGCTGCTCGACTGGGATTTCGTGATCAAGACCATCTGCCAGTCGCCGCCGATGGCGGGGCGCTCGCAGCGCATGGCCTATCACGCCATCACCGGCGGTTTTATCGTCGCCGAGATCATCCAGCGCGTCACCGGCAAGCCGGTGCAGGACTATCTCGACCGCCGCCTGCGCCAGCCGCTGGGCATGAAACATTTCACCTACGGCCTGCCGCGCGAGTACCGCGCCGGCGCCGCGCTCAATTATTGCGCCGGCACGCCGGTGCGCTTTCCGGTTTCGACGTTTATTGAGCAGGCGCTGATGGCATCGACGGAAGTGGTGACCGAGACGTCCAATACCGAGGTGTTCTACGACGGCGTGATTCCGGCGGGCAATCTCTACGCCACCGCCGAAGAACTTTCGCGCTTCTACCAGATGCTGCTGGACAGCGGCGAATATGGTGGCAGGCAGGTGATGAAATCCGAGACCGTGCGCCGCGCGGTGCGCCCTGTCAGCGGCATCTCGTTTGACCGCACGCTAAAAATTCCGATGCGCTACAGCGAAGGAATGATGCTTGGCCTAAACCCCTTCGGCATCTACGGGCCGGGCACGGCGCGCGCGTATGGACATCTGGGTTTCATGAACATCCTCGGCTGGGCCGATCCGGCACGCGATATTTCCGTGGGCCTGCTGGTCACCGGCAAAGCCGTTCTAGGCACGCATCTGGTGGCGCTGTTCGTCAACCTACTGGGGACGATTTCTCGGCAGTGCAAATAGGCGCGGATTTTTCGTCACCAATTTCAGGGAGCAGGATCAGGATGGAAGAAGAATTTGAAGTGAGCGGTGCGCATGAACACCAGCTTGAACACCGGGCGCACGGCGGCGAGTCGATGTCGCAGCGCATCGCGATCATGACCGCGCTGCTGTCCACGCTGGGCGCAGTGTTCTCTTACCAGGGCGCCGCCACGCAGAATGAAGCGATGCTGCTCAAGAACGAGGCGCTGCTGAATAAAACCGAAGCCGCTGACTTGTGGGCGCAGTATCAGTCCAAGAGCCAGAAGCAGGCGCTGGCGGAATTGAGCGCGCTGGTCGCGCCACCCGCGGCGGCGCAGGGCTACAAGGACAAGGCCGCGCGCTATGAAGCCGACAAAGCAGAAATCTCGAAGCGGGCCAAGGCGTTCGACGATCAATCCGAGCAGTTCAACGAGAAAAGCGCGCACGTGATGCATCCGCATCACTACCTGTCGCAGGCCATGACCCTGCTGCAGATCGGTATCGCGCTGGCGTCCATCGCCGCACTGACGCGCCGCCGCTGGCTGGTGCTATGCGCCGGCGTTGCGGCCGTGGCGGGCGTTACGCTGGGCGCGATCGGCTGGTTTGCCTGAGCGGGCTCTGCGCAATTCCTAAAAAGCCAGGCTGAGATTGGCCGAATAGTAGCGGCCGTAATCGGTGCGCACCGAGGCGAAGTTGCCCGGCGCCAGCGGCTGATCGACGACCTGGTCGAGCACTAGGCGGTTGGTGATGTTGTGCGCGGCGAGAACGAATGACCAGTTGTGGCCGGGATTGCCCAGGGCGGTGCGCAGGTTGACGATAGTCGTGGCCGGCTGCACCTTGCGGTTGTCGTCATCGACATCCAGGTATTGCTGGCCGCGATACAGCAGATCGACCGCGAAGGTCGCCGCCGCTGCGTAGGAATCCAGGTTATAGGTGTAGGACGGAATCAGGCTGCCGCTCCAGCGTGGCGCGAAAGCCAGCGGCCTGCCGGAAAGGTCCTGAGAGGATTGCGCCGAATCCCCCGGCGCCGGCGCGTTGGGATAGCTCACATAGTGCGCATTGGAGAGTCCCGCAGTGCTGTTGATCTCAACGCCGTCAATGGGCGGCAGCCAGCGCAGATCCGCCTCGAAACCCTGCGAGCGCGCGCTAGCGGCGTTGAGGATCACGAAGCTGTTGTTCTGGAACGACGAGATTTGCAGGTTCTCGAAGTTGGTGGAGTACACCGCAGCGGATACGTGCATGGTGCCGTCGAACAGCCGCGCCTTGGCGCCGATTTCATAGCTGCTGGCACGCTCCGGCCCGTATTCCAGGTTCGTGTTGTTGAGCGGCAGTCCGTTGAAGCCGCCGCTCTTGTAGCCGCGCGACCAGGTGGCGTAGGCGCCGGCGGTCTTTGAGGGTGACCACTTGATGCCGAGCTTGGGTGATATGTCATGTTCGCTGCGATCGACCGACTCGGTGAAATTGCTCTGCGCGCTGATCAGCGGAATCAGGGGACTGTTGGAGAAGCTGGACGCGTCGCCTTGCTTGCGTTCCAGGCCCAGGCGCAGACCGCCGATCCAGCCCCACTCCGCAGTGAAGAAATGCTCCATCTGGCCGAATACCGCGTAGCTGCGCTGGTGCTGGTCGAGATTGACCATCGCGGACTGATTGGTGTTGATACCCAGCGGCAGCGAATTAGGCGCGGCAAGGATGGTGCCGAGTATCGGCGCAAGCTGGCCGGCGAGACTGCCAATGGCGCTGCCGGGGATGATCGGCAGGGGATGCTGCTGGGTTTGTGCGGCGGCTTCGTATGCGGCGGCGGCGCCGAGATTCTCGATGGCGAAATTGTCCGAGGTGTCGAAAGCGGAATTGAAGAAATAGAGCCCGCCTACGAAGTTGACCTCGTGGCCCCAGCCGAACAGGCTGGGGTGGCTGCCGGTGAGCCGCAGTTCCTCGCTGACCTGGCGATAAGGGCTGGGCTGCACTAGCGTGTCGCGGATGAAGGGTATCGGGCTGAAGTCGGCGTCGATATCGCGCTTATTCACCAGCAACTGCGCGTAAGCGGTGATCGAGGTCAGGTTGAGGTTGCGGACTCCCCAGGTTCCGCCCATGTCGTGACTCAGCGTGGCGTTGGCGCCGTTGATCAGCGCGGTTTCCATCGACGGCACATCGGCGGAGTTGTCGCGGCTGTTGATGTCGGTATTGAAGCGCGGGTCGTAGGTCAGGATCAGTGCGCGCATCTGGTCTGAGACCTTTGTGAGCTTGAAGATGTTGAAGTTTTCGCGCTGCTGCGAGGTGAACGCGCCGATGTCCAGCCGCCAGTTGTCGGCCGGCAGGTAGCGGATGCGCAGACGCGTGCTGTTCTGGCGCGGGTTGCGCTCGGGCCGGTCCAGAAAGGTGTTGTAAAGCAGGCCGTCGCTGCGTGAGTAGTTGCCGGCGATCCGCAGCGACAGGTTATTCGTTATCGGAACCGAGACCGCGGGGCGCAGCGACTCGTCGCCATTGGTCGCTTTCAGCGCATCGAGACCGACGCTGAAATTTTCATCCGGTGCGCGCGTGACCAAGTTGATCAGGCCGGCCGTGCTGTTCTTGCCGAACAGGGTGCCCTGCGGCCCGCGCAGCACCTCCAGGCGGTCGATGTCGTAGAAAAACGCGGTGAGAAAACTGTTGCGTCCGTAATAAACGCCGTCGATCACGGTGCCGACCGAAGGGTCGAAAGCCTTGTTGGAATCCGGCGTGCCGAGGCCGCGGATGCTGAGCTGCGCCGAGGATGGCGACATCTTGATGCTGGCGTTGGAGATGTACCCTTCCAGTTCGGTGAAGTCGTAAACGCCGGTTTTCTGGATGAAGTCGCCGTCGATGGTGCTGACCGAGGCCGGGACCTGTTCAAGCGTCTGCTCGCGCTTTTGCGCGGTGACCAGGACCTCCGGCAGCACGCGCGCATCCGCAGCGTCCGCCACCAGATTCTGCTGGGCCGGCGCGGGGCCGGCCCATAGCAGCGCGACAGCTGTCATGACGAGGCCGCAGCGATATTGCTTGGTAGTGGCAGAAGTCATGAATCCCCGAAAACTGATGCTGTGTCTTAACCTATCTTAACGTTGATGACGCTTCCGGGATAACGGACCCGGCCTTGAGCTTATTGACAGCCGGCCTGGATTTTGGCGGTCTGTTTTTGCAGAAATCCGATGAGGCCGGAAAAATTTTCCTTCTGGTAGAGGCTGTTGTACTGGGCCGACCGGATCGCCAGATCGCTGACGCCGTCCGCGATGATATTGATGATCTTCCATTGCCCGGCGGACTCATGCAGTACGTAATCGAAGCTGACCGGGTCGTCGGCGCTGCGATTGAGGCGAGAGTGCACCAGTCTTGCGTTATTGGGCAGGTCGCGGGTGTCCTGCGTGGAAAAGGTTTCACCGTGATGACTCGAAAAATTGCTCGCATACGTCAGGATCACCAGCTGCCGCAGAGTGGAGGTGAACTGCTCCTGCTGCGCTGCGGACAGGGCGGCCCAGTTGCGCTTCATGACCTGTCTGGCGATGAAGGGCAGATCGAAATCCTGGTTGATCGCGGCCGTCATTTTCTGCGTGCGGCCACTGCATCCCAGCGCCGCGCCGCGCTCCATGTTGCCGAGCAGCGTGGCGTGAAACTCATCGACGGTTGTGGCGGCGGCAGGCAGGGCATACGCCGTGGGTAGCGCAAAGGCCAACATACCCATCAGAATCAGTCGCAACATACGGGGGAAATACCTTTCTTTGTCGATAACCGTGGCCGCGTGTGGAATCCAGTCGTCGTCCTTCGCGGAGTGGCGAAAATCCTAACACAGCGTTGCGGGCGGATCAGGGCAGGGACATCTCAAAGCAGAAACAAGGGAAAACGCGGCATGCAGAACGAAAATGGCCGGTTGTCGCTGTACCTGCAGCATTGGGTCGGCGCGGTGCAGCGCCACGCGCTTTGGATCGTGCTGCTGGCGGCGCTGACGGGCGTGGCGCTTGCCGGGTACACGTCACGGCATCTGAGTGTGGATACCGACAACCAGAACATGCTGTCGGCCACGCTGTCGTGGCGCAAGGCAGAGGACGCACTGGAGCGGCGCTTTCCGACCGGGCACCAGATGGTCGTGGTCGTGGATGGCGACTCGCCTGAGCTCGCCAACGATGCGATGCGCCGTCTGCTGCAAGGGCTGCGCATGAGGCCAGATCTCTTCAGCGGGATTTTCGCGCCCGAAGCCGACCCTTTTTTCCGCCGCAACGGACTGCTTTATCTCGATCCAAAGGCCTTGCAGCAGACTGCCGACAATCTGATGCTGGCACAGCCGTTTCTCGGCGCTCTGGGCCGCGACCCCAGCGTGCATGGCCTGTTTACATTGCTGGACCGCGCCGTCGGCAATGACGCCGCGCAAGGCTTCGATCTTGCACCCGCGCTCGGCAAGATTGCCGACGGCGTAAACGCGACCGCCAATGGCCGCTTCTACCAGTTGTCATGGCAGCAGTTGATGAGTGCGCCGGTGCCGGATGCAAACCGACGTTTCATCCAGGTTGCGGCGCACATGGATTTCTCAAAGCTGCTGCCCGCCGCGGCGCCGATGGCAGGGGTGCATGAACTGATCCGCACTCTCCATCTCGATGCCGCGCACGGCGTGCATGCGCGTGTAACCGGCACGGTGGCGCTGGAGCACGAAGAACTGCAAACCGTGGTCAAGGGCATGGGGCTGGCGCTGGCTGCGGCGATGATCATGGCCGTCGTGCTGCTGTATCTAGCACTGCGCTCGCTGCGCCTGATGGCGGCGACCGTTATCACGCTGGTATTCGGCTTGCTCGCTACCGCCGCGTTTGCCGCCGCAGCCATCGGTCATCTCAACATGATCTCGGTCGCATTCGGCGTGCTGTACGTAGGGCTGGGTCTCGATTACGGCTTGTATCTTTGCATGCAGTACCGTGAGTTCCTGGGGCAGGGAGTCGCGCCGCGCGATGCCTTGCCACGCGCGACGGGCGAGGTGGGGGGATTCATGCTGGTCTGCGCGGCGACCACGTCGCTGGCTTTTTTTGCATTCATTCCGACCGCGTTTACAGGCATCTCGGAACTCGGCGTGATCTCCGGCGCGGGCATGTTCATCAGCCTGATCCTGAGCCTCACGCTATTGCCCGCGCTGATCAGCCTGATGCCGCCCAACCCGGACAGGGTGCAGTTGCATTCCGCGAGCAGCGGACTGCTGGGGCGCGTGCTGTCCTGGCCCTACACCTATGCGCGCACGATTTGGCTGGTGTCGGCGGCGCTCGCACTCGGCGCGCTGCTGCTCGCGCCAAAAGCGCGCTTCGACTACGACCCGCTCGATTTGCGCGATCCCGCCAGCGAATCCGTCTCGACTTTTCGCGATCTGCTAAAGGATCCAAATATCCCCACGCTGACGCTGTCCGTACTTGCGCCCAATGCAAATGCGGCGCAACAGCTGGCACACAAGCTGTCTGCGCTGCCCTTGGTCGCGCGTGCGATGACGCTGCTGGATTTCATTCCACAGGATCAGACACAGAAGCTTTCCACGATCGGCGACCTGGCGCTGGCGCTGGGGCCGGACATCACCCAACCAGCCGCTGCAGGGCCCACCGGCAGTCCCGCGGCTGACCGTGAAGCATTCGGGCAGTTGCGAAACTCGCTGCCGGATTTCATCGCCCATGCTTCGGGTGCGGATACTCAGGCGGCAAAAAACCTGTTGAAGGCGCTCGATCATTTTTCTGCAATCTGGCAGCAGGATGACGCCACGGCGCGCGTGGATTTGATGGCGCGGCTGAATTTGGCCCTGACCGGCGCCATGCCCGCCCACCTGGACGATCTGCGCATCGCTCTGCAGGCGCAGCCGGTGAGCGAAAGCGCTCTGCCGTCGTCGCTTGTCGCGCGCTGGCGCAGCAGCGACGGCGAATACCGCGTGGAAGTCTGGCCGAAGGAAGTCCTCGACAATCCGGCTGCGATGGGACGCTTCATCGCGCAGGTGCGCACGGTCGCGCCCGATGCCATCGGGCCGCCCGTCAGCGAGATGGAGGCCGGCAAAACCGTAGTGAGCGCGTTCCGCCAGGCTTTTATCAGTTCCTTTATCGCCATCACACTGCTGTTGCTGATCCTGCTGCGCAGCGCTGTCGATACCTTGCTGGTGCTGATTCCGCTGGCACTGGCGGGCCTGCTGACGATGGCGGGCATGGTACTGTTGAATATCCCTTTCAATTTCGCCAATGTCATCGCGCTCCCGCTGATCCTAGGCGTGGGCGTCGATTACGGCGTCTATATCGTGCAGCGCGGGCGCCAGGCGGCCGCGGCCAACATCAATATCCTGCACACCGGCACAGCGCGCGCGGTGCTGTTCGGTGCGCTCATCACGATGGCCAACTTCGGCAATCTGATGCTGGCCAAACATCCGGGCACTGTCAGCATGGGCCTGCTGCTTACGGTCG
The DNA here is from genome assembly GCA_050740055.1 of Stenotrophobium sp. Lineage (GTDB taxonomy): Bacteria > Pseudomonadota > Gammaproteobacteria > Nevskiales > Nevskiaceae > Stenotrophobium. Next base: position 7,187 of record JBOICL010000005.1, on the reverse strand, counting down.
GGCTGGGTATGACCCTGTTGTGCGCGCTGGTGCTGCTGCCCAGCCTGCTCGCGCGACGCTATGGCAACCGGCGTGGATAAAAATGACCAGATCGGGTTTGCTTTTCAATGAATCTGGATTGGTTCTCTTGAGTACCTGCAATCAATCCCGCGCCAGTTGTTCGCGTACGAACTTGATGTGCTGGCGCAGAACGTAGATCTGGTCCGCGAACGCGCCGGGTATCTTCGCGCCGATGCTGGCTTTCTCGATCTCGCCGAGGCGAGCGATCAATAGCTTCTTCTGCTCGGGCGTCAGCGGTTCCAGCGCCGCGCGTTCCAGCGCCATGAGATCGCCGTAGCGGCGATAGATGCGGTTCTTGACCCGCCACCCGTAGAGCGCTGGCACCAGCCGCAGGCCGGGGATGATCACCACCAGAAACGGCACCAGCACCACCAGCGCACGGTCAAGCAGGCTGGCCAGCCAGAATGGCAGGTAGCGGTAGGCGATGCTCTTGCCGGACTTGTAGTAGCGCTGCGCGTCATCGCTGATCGGATAGGCGTGCAGCAGCGGCGCAGGAAACTCGCCCGCGTTCTGCAGCAGTGTGGCGTGGCCGTTCACCTCTCTCGCCGCCTCGATCAGCAGGTCAGACAGCGCCGGATGCAAGTCCGTATGTGCCAGCAGTTCCACCGTCGGCGCCAGCATGTTGATCGGCTGCTGCGGCAGGTTGTCGCCGAGGTCGAAGGAGCCCGGCGGCAGATTGAGCTTGCTGAGATAGCGGAAGCGGCGGACATAGGCATCCGCCTGAGTGAAGTCGAACAGCCGGATGCCCGAAGCGTGCAGCAGTTCGTGGATGTTGCCCGGCGCGGCGGAATCTCCCGACAGAAAAATGGCGTCAACCCGGCGATCCAGCAGCGCCTTCATGGCGGCATCGCCTTCCATGCCGAGCAGCGTGGCGGAATTCTGCGGCTGGATGCCGTTGGCCTTGAGCAGCGCCAGTGCAAGGAAACGGGTGCCGCTGCCTTCGAGGCCGATCGAAATGCGCTTGCCCTTGAACTGCGACAGACGCAGGATTGGCGTGGGGCTGCGATAAAAGATCGTCAGCGGCTCATAGAACACGCTGCCTAGCGAAACCAGGCCGCTGATGTCGCCATTGCCAGTGACGCCACCCTGCACCAGTGCAATATCGACATTGGAACGAGGATCAGTCAGGCGGTTGAGATTGTCCAGAGATCCGGCCGAGGTCAGTACCACCAGCTTGATGCCGCTACGCGCAAGGATTTTGCGATATTTCCCGGCTACAGAGTTGAACGTGCTGCCTGCCGGCCCACTGCTGATCGTGAGCGTGCGAGGAGGCGCAGGTCTGACCAGGTGAATCGCGATCATCAAGGCGAGCGCGCCGAGGATCAGAACAGGACCAAGCGTCGCAGCGAGATCGCGCCACGAAACCCTGGGAATCATGGACAGCAGGCGCAACTGGGCAGGATCTCTTACGCGCCCGTCATGTGCCGATACAGCATCTTCTTTTTGCTCTGATTCCATTGGCCTTTCATCCGCGAGTGTCGGGCTTGCGGCATGGTACAGCTTCGCAGGCGGCACGCTCTCATCCGTGCCAAGACGTTGTCGGCCGCTCCTATCATGCCGACCCCGCTCCGGCTGGGCATCGTACTGCTGCGTAGTGCCACAATACCCGCTATGAACAACGCCGCCACATTCCGTACGCTCGCCGACCTGCGGCAGCCTCCGGGCCTGCCGTGGCTGGGCCATGCGCTGCAGCTCAAGCCCGCGAATCTGCATTTGCAACTGGAGAGCTGGGCCCAGGAGTTTGGAAAATTCTTCTGCATTCAAGTAGCCGGCCGCCGCCTGCTCGCGGTGAATGATTCCGGACTCGCACAGCAGATACTGCGCGACCGGCCCGACGGTTTCCGCCGCATTCGTCAACTCGAGCCGGTGGCACAAGACTTGGGGATGAACGGCCTGTTCTCCGCGGAAGGCGAGCGCTGGCGCAATCAGCGGCGTGTCTGGCTGGCGACGCTCAACGCGCAGCAGCTGCGCTCCTTCCACGAAGCATTGATGCTGATCACGCGGAAGTTGCTGCGGCGCTGGCAGGCAGCAGCGGATCGCGGCACTGTGGTGGACGTGGCCTCCGACCTCATGCGTTACACGGTCGACGTGACCATGCAGTTCGCACTGGGACACGAAGCGAATACACTGGAGATGGGCGAGGACGTGATCCAGCGCCATCTCGACAAGATCTTCCCCGCACTGGGGCGGCGGGTGCGAGGAATCTTCCCTTACTGGCGCTATTTCAAGCTGCCGCAGGATCACGCACTGGACCGCGCGCTGGCCGCGCTGCGCGTGGAGGTCGGCCGCCTGATCGACAACGCGCGCGAGCGACTGCGACACAACCCCACTCGGCGCGTAGTACCCACTTGCTTTCTGGAAGCGCTACTGGTGGCGCACGATCAGGACGGCGCGGCGATCAGCGACGAAGACGTGTTCGCCAACACGATGACGGTCCTGTTGGGCGGCGAGGACACCACCGCCAACACCATGGCCTGGCTGATCCACTGTGTCAGCGGCAGGCCCGATGTCTACGGTGCCTTGCGTAACGAAGCCGATGCCCTGCTTGACGACTCGGCGGCGCCGGATCCGGAAGTGCCGCGCGCGGATCGCTTTCCGCATCTGCTGCGCATCACCGACGCGACCATCAACGAGACGCTGCGACTGTACCCGGTCGCGCCGATGTTTTTCCTCGAGACGTTACGCGACACGACTTTCCACGACCTGGCTGTGCCTGCCGGCACCCAGATCATGCTGCTGACGCGCGCCGCCGCTGGCAGTTCGCCGCATTCGCATCCGCCGCCGCGCTTCGAGCCCGCGGAAGACGTGGCAAAGAGCGATGCCGGGCCCGGGCGCGCGGCAACCCTGCCCTTCGGCTATGGTCCGCGCATGTGCCCCGGCCGCAATCTCGCTTTGGCGGAGTTGCGAAGCGCCGTGCTAATGCTGGCGCGCAATTTCGATCTGGAAGCCGTGCCCGGCCCGCAGCCGGTCGCCGAGAAATTCGGCTTCACGCTCGTGCCTGAGCACCTGCGCGTGCGCTTTCATCGGCGGGTGGTGACGACTGCCGATTGACCATGAGGTAAGGAATTCGGCCCTCTGTAACGTTGCTGACCGGGCGCTATCGGCGCTCACTCGCAGATTGTTTCTTTTTGAAAGCCGACCGCCTTTTCCGCTTGAGCTTGATGGTTTTGAATTGACGCCGAAGTCGCACCGCGCGGACTTTAGTACGGGCTTCATCGCCTCACTCGGAAGCCATTCGATCTGTACGCGCTTATTCACTGGCCCATTGCTCTTGGGAGTATTGGTCGCGTGCTGCTCCGAACAACCACTTCGTGCCGTTCCACCTACGGACAAATCGGCCATAGTGGCATTCTCTCCCAGCGCATCTGCCCCCTCAGCCGAGGATGCGGTGCTACAAGCCATCCATGAGGCGCGCACCTCGATCCATGTCGCAGCCTACAGTTTCACGTCCAAGTCCATCGCGACCTTCCGTGACAAACTTCACGTCCTCGACGTTGAGGCCGACGAGTTCGCTCCGGCGCAGCGCGGCCGCAAAGCCAACCAGCAGCAAGGCGCGGTCGCGTGTTCCCCTCGTCGTGACAGGCAGGGCATCAACGATGGTGAGCACATCTTCTTTGAGCAGGGGAGCAATACTTCCCAACTTCACAGAGACGAGCCGCAAATGTACTGCGCGGAGATTCCTGCTGCGACCAAGGCGCTCAAAGCCACGAGTCATTCCCGCATGACATCCGACGCAGTTCGGGTCAAATCTGGGTGACGTCAAAGCTCAGGAAAAAGCAGATGAAGCAGGCTTTCCAGCGCATGTAGAATGCGCGGCCGGTCCAAATGCTGTGCAGGTCAATAATGTCATTGCTCTCTCGCCTTTTTCGCAAAGCGCCACCACTGTTCCCAGTTCTGGCTTCAACGCCTCAACCGGCGCCGTCCGAAAGGGCTCTTCCCAAGCCGAACGCAGCTGATCGCGCGCGGGCCGCTGCTGTGGAGGAGAGAGCTTTGCAGTCAGCCATAGATGCCCGGGACGTGCAGGCGGTGGCGCGGCTGGTCGTTGCAGGGACATCGACCAAAGTTCGCCAGATGGCGGCGCAAGCGATCGAAGATCCGGACATCCTGCGGCAACTCATCCGTGATGTCCGCGGGGGCAATGACAAAAGTGTCTACAAGATTCTGACGTCCAGGCGCGATCTCCTGCTCGATCAAACCCGAAAGTTCGAGCAGTTGCAGGCCGAGATCAATGCGGCCTCGGGGGACCTCGAGCGCCACAGTCAACGCGCTTACGACACCTTGTACAGCCCGAGGCTGGATCAGTTCGAGCGTCGCTGGGAAGCGGTGGCTGCGCAGGCTGATCCAGAGCAGTGCGGCAGAGTTCAACAGTGGATCGACCACTCACGTGAGACCCTTGCAGAACACGTGCGCCAGGTGGCGGCTCAGACATCACGTGAACTGGCTGCTGCCAACGCGGCTGCAGAGGAACAGCGCCTGCGCGAACAGCAGTCGCAGGCATCCGCCGCGGCTGCTGCTGAGCAGGCACGGGTTCTCGAGGAGCAAAAGCGGACGCTGGCCGAAAAACATCAGGCTGAGCAGAAGGCTGTTCGCCAGATCGGAGGGTTGATCCGGAAGGCACGTGATGCGCTAAGCGACGGTAGCACCTCGCGCGCGGTCGGGGTGCGACGAGCCATGGAGGAGAAGCTGGCGGGAACTCTGCTCCTGCCGGCCCATCTGGTCAGCCAGATACAACAGCTCGACAAGCAGCTCGCTGAGTTGAAGGACTGGAAGAGTTTTTCAGTGACGCCGAAGCGCGCAGAGCTGATGGAGGAAATGGAGTCGCTCGTCGGCGCGACGCTCGATCCACTGGCACTCGCCGACCGGATCAAGAGTCTGCAGGATGAGTGGCGCATCCTCAGCAAGGGCGCCGGCGAGAATCTCGAAGCCGACTGGCAACTCTTCCAGGTAGCAGCCCAGAAGGCGTATCAGCCGTGCAGCGAGTATTTTGCTGCCCAGGCTCTCGTCCGCGAGGATAACCTGCGCCATCGCGATGCCCTACTCGCCCGGTTGACAGCGTTTGAGGCAGAACACAACTGGCAGCAGCCTGACTGCCGGACCGTCATCAACGTCCTGCGCGAAACGAAACAGGAGTGGCGCGGCTACTCGCCGGTGGACCGACAGGCCGGCAAGCACCAGCAGAAGGGGTTTGAGGCCCTCAGTGCGAGCCTGCAGGGCCGGCTGGATGCCGAGTACGCCCGCAACCAGAAGCAGAAGGAGTCGCTGATTGAGCGTGCCCGGCAGCTGCTCGCCAGCGACGATGGTCGCAAGGCTATCGACGCCATCAAGGAGTTGCAACAGAAGTGGCAGACCGTGGGCCCTGTGCCGCGTGAGGTGGATCAACGCCTCTGGGGGAAATTCCGCCAGCAGTGCGATGCCGTGTTCCAGAAGCGCCAGCAGGAGTCCGCCGCCTACACGGCCGGGCTCGAGAACAACCAGACGCAGGCCATTGCCTTGTGCGAGCAGCTCGAGAAGATCGCCGCTCTCGAGGGTTCTGAGTTGCTGGCGCGCGCGGCAGCGCTGGTCGAATTGCGGAGTGCTTTCCAGGCGCTCGGCGAGTTTCCGCGTGCGGCTACGCGTGAGCTTCGCAACAGGTTTGATCACGGTCTGGATCGCTGCGAAGAGTCAATTCGGCGCCAACATGCACGCGACGCCGAGCGTGGCTGGAACGATCTGTTCGAAGCCGCCAACCATGTGCGCGCCTACAGGCTCGCCGTGGCTCGCAGTCTGGATACGGAGCAACTCGATACTTTGAAAGGGGCTGCCGAAGCCTACATTGCCTCCGTCCAGCGATGGCCCAAGAGCGGACTCGATACCCTCAAGCAGGCGCTCGCCCGTGAGCGCTCCGCAGATCTCGTGGCGAATGAGACGGCTCTGAAGATGCTCTGCATCCGAGCCGAAATACTGACAAACATGCCGACTCCGCCGGAGGATCAACCGTTGCGTCGCAAATATCAGTTACAACGCCTTGTGCAGAGCATGGGCCAGGGTGTCAGGGCTGATGAGTCGCAATTGGACACAATGGCGATCGAGTGGGTGGGTGTTGACCCCGTAGATGAGGCGATATACCAGCCACTACTGCAGAGATTCCGACGCTGCCGCGAGCGGAGCAACTCCAGAGCTCCATAGCTCAATTGGGGCACTTTGTGGACGGAAGGCATGCGAGTCAGGCCGCTCGATGTTTTACTTGTTCGATACTGCTATCGCAGCTTGTCGATAGCGGAGGGCCTCGGCCGAAGGCCACGCATTGGGGCTCATTGGCAGCCTGAGCAGTATTCCCGAGAACTGCCTATATTCGGTATTTCCCAGTTCGGGCGCCAAGCTTAAGGCTCGGCCCGGCAATGCAGTTGAGGTGCTCCTGCGCGATCTGGAGCCGGTGCTAGACCAAAGCCTGGCATCGGGCATGTAAGCGGGCAGGCATCGAGAATTTTCGATGGCACGACCTGCGGCACACCTGGGCGTCTTGGCACGTGCAAAGCGGTACCAGTCTTCAAGAATTGATGGAGCTTGGAGGCTGGGCGTCGTTAGAGATGGTCATGAGGTATGCACATCTCGCGGCGGATCACCTCAAAAAGCGGCGGGTCGAATTGAAGACACAAATTTGACACAGTCGCCCAAAATCCATCATCTGTGTGCGGCGTGAGATTCCGCTTTAACTCTTTGCCACTAAAGGATTTTCTAATGGTTGCGAGGACGCACTCTAACAACGCCTGTATCCTATTGCTTATAAATGGAAAAGCAAGAGACGCCTTTTTGCCTTACCCGAAAAGTTACCCGACCGCCAGCGAGTGCCTCACTTTTCGCCTTATCGTTATTGATAACCGTTGTACCCATCCATATCGTCAGTGCCTCTTTATTAAAGTGCATCGCTATTAGCTGATCGTCTTGATCTCATCATCCGTCATGCCGACGCGTTTGAACCACTCCCGGTGCTGTTCGATCATCTCTGGCGAATCTGGCTTGTCCACTAGCTCATACAAAAAGCCATTGCTCTTATTGCCTTTCTCATCGACAACGTAGGCTTGGTCACTTCCAGCTTGACGGCGTTTTTTCTTCATAGGCACGAAATACCTACTGGACAGGTAGAAGTC
>JBOICL010000004.1:0-12870 GCA_050740055.1 Stenotrophobium sp. | reverse complement strand
GTGCAGAAAGGCGCTCCGCAGACATATAGAAGTCTGATAGAAACAAAGTCTTGCCCGCCGGATGACGCGCCAAAGTTGCACGGATTCCGGGATCGAGATACGAAACCGATTGCTCCTGCCGGAATTCTTCAACTTCCAGTTCGTCGAGAATTGGCGCTCGATCCTGCCCCCCATCACATACCGCCCGCGCTACCCAGGCGTTCAAGACATCCCGTAGGCCGTACTCATCGTCACGCGCTGGATCGATCGCTGAGATACGGGCCAATTGGTGCTCAATGTTCAGGCGTAGTCCCAGCAAGGCACGGGGATCACGCAATGCCGAACGGATTTCACTCCAATGACGAAATAGAAAATAGTTCGCTGTATGCAGCTTGACAGCATCAGGGTGGCACTTGCGGCGCAACAGCGTGTCCCAGACATCGACCGTGCGCAGCCGGATCATCGTGCCAGCCCCCTGTTCAGGACGGATCTACATACATCGGTTGCAAAGGCCGCCCTTCCGTTAAAGCCAGCTTGATCGCGTCGGCTGTTTCCAGCGCCTCCTTGATCGTGACATCCATATCCAGATATCGATAGGTACCCAAGCGGCCGACAAAAGTCACGCCTGTTTGTTGCCGTGCAAGCGCGAGATAACCGGACAGCCGCTGGCGGTCGTTTATCAGACGGATCGGATAGTACGGTTCATCGTCGGGCTCGCAGGCACGGCTGAACTCGTGGTAAACGACTGTGCCCTCATGCGTTTCCCAAGGCGAGAAATACTTGTGCTCCGTCACCCGGGTATAGGGAATGTCTGCATCGCAGTAATTGATAACCGCATTGCCCTGGAAATCACCGCTGCCGACAAGCCGCTCGAAATCCAGAGTCCGGTAACCCAGACGCCCACGCGCGTATCCGAACCAAGCGTCCAGAGGGCCGGACCAGATGACATGCGCTTCACTGTTGCCACAGCCGGCAAACATCTCCGTTTCCAGATGCAGCGAAATAAGTGGATGATCCAGTATCTTTTCCACCGCCGAGCTATACCCCTGTTCCGGCATGCCCTGGTAGCGATGGGAGTAATAGTTATCGTCGTAATTGAACCTCACCGGCAGCCTTCTGAGGATGCTTGCGGGCAATTCAGCAGGGGAAATGCCCCACTGCTTGCGCGTATAGCCCTCTAAGAAGGCCTGATAGAGATCCGCCCCCACGAAGCGCAACGCCTGCTCCTCAAAGTTTGACGGCTCTGCAATCGAGAGATCCGCCTGGTTGCGCAAAAATGCTTCAGCCTCTCGCGGCGATAGCGTCTTGCCGAAAAACTGGTTGATCGTGTGCAGGTTGATTGGCAGCGAATAGACACGGCCATTACTCACGGCCTTTACTCTGTTGACGTAGGGCATCATCCTGACGTACTTATTGATGTAGGCCCAAACCCTTTCATGATCAGTATGAAAGATATGCGGACCATAGACATGCACCATCACGCCTGTATCAGGATCGCGTTCCGTATGGCAGTTGCCTGCAACATGGCTTCGTCGGTCATAGATCGCAATGGAATAGCCTGCCTCCGCCAATTCCCTGGCAATAACCGCCCCTGAAAAACCTGCGCCGACAATGATGAAAACCCGCGATGCGCTCATCTACTTTTCCAAGCCCAAGTAGCGTGTCCAGAATGCAGGCGAAGTTAGTTCGTCATGGCTCGCGCGCCATTGGCTGCGGATCGAATGCCAGCGTATTCGCAGTCTGATCCACTGAAACAACATTCTTCCCAGCAGATGAAAATACCTGCGGTGATCGACCTTGCACAGCATGCCCTTGCCCGTCGCTGGTTCGTAATACACCACGTGCGGGCAACGGAAAATCGTGACCAGTCGAGTGGAGTGGAGTGGCTCCACCGCCCAGCCCACATCAACCGGCTCTCGCGCGGACTTGAAGAAGCGTAAGGGCAGCAAGTGTCCATTCATGGAAATCCTGGCGGTCAATTTTCTCAGTATCGAAGGCTTGATTTTACTGGCCAGCTTGCCGGGAACGACGAGGCGGCTGACGTCGGAAAATTTGTTCTGTTGTCTCGCGACCAATGTTGCGTGCAAATCGTCTGCGGCACAGCCGCTGATGGAAACGCACCCATCGCCCACTGCGATCATTCCTTCGATCATGAACTCGGCACGTTCGTATCGATACGTCAGCAGCGCGGTCATGATCTCCAGGATGGCCTGTCGCAATGCCTGTTTGCCGTTGTCATACAGCATGCTGGTAACGATCCCGTTGCGTGTGTGGTAGTACCAGCGCCATGTGGTGTCCTTTTTTTCAAACTCCTCGTGCCACACGGCAACACCCAGCAGCGAGACAGTCTTTAGATTCGCCCGATTGCAGCGGCGCCCCATTTCCACGTCATCCCAGCCGACAAAGAAAGGAAATGGTAAAAATTTATGCCCGTCAAAGCTCAAGGGATAGCAGACGAACCACCAGCCGCAGAATGTCGAGAACCCGGGCTCATCATAACGGGCGACTGCTTCCTCCTCAGTAATATCGTCATTGCCGCGATTGCTGGAAAAGCGCATGCCAACAACATTCGCACTCTTCTCATGCAGCACCTGCCTGCTGGCCATCTTCAGCATGCCACCGGAAACCACCACGCCCTTCCCTATATAGGTCAGCAGCGTAAGCAGTCGATTTATGGATTGTGGTTCGACCAAAATATCGTCGTCACAAAACAGGACATGGGTGAACGCCAGGTCACTGCCACGCGCCTCCAGCACACCGCGGGCAAAACCGCCGGAGCCACCAAAATTCCGGTTACGGACAAGTTCGACACCTTCTGTTGGCGGCAGATCCAGTGAATGTCCGTTGTCGATGACGTAAAGCCTGCAGGTGTTCCCTGCCGGCCTGAGAACATGCTGAATAATCAGGTCGATATTGTGCTTTGCGTATATCTCGCGTTTGTAAGTCGGCATCACGATAGCCAGACGCGCCGTAAACCCGGGCGCCTTGCTAGTGAAATATCCAACATCAAACAGCTCGAAACTGTCACCTTGATGAACCTCAAACTCCGGGAAAAGGACGCCCCGGCGATCCTTGAGATTGTTCAGTGTCACGCTGCTGGCTACCCCGGTACTGGATAAGTAACCCGACCAAAGCAGGTTACGCCCGTCATAACCGTTGTTCTCGTAAATTCTCAGCGTGCAGGCGCCGGAGAACTTGACCTGCAAAGTGACTTCGTCGATTCCAGCACTGCCACACCAGGTGGTCAGCGAAAGTGCCCCGAAGAATGTGCTCAAGTCCAGCAGCATCCGATCGGCGGAATAGGATCGCAAGGCTCGTATGCCGCCTGCCGGGTCTATGCGCCAGCAGGCCCTGGGCGTCGCGCGCAAACACAACTCCTCGGGAGTCCCGATGGCAGTGCCGCCGGACCAGAACGCCGACTGCAAAAGATAGCTTCCGACCTCGCAAGGGAGATTCATATCGTTCATGTTCAAAGCGTTTGATAGATCTGGACAGCGGCGCCAACATCGTCGTACCAGTGTGCTTTACCGTTAACCAGCACCAGGGCCGCATCGCAAACAGTGCTTATGAACGCAGCGTCATGCGAAGCAATAACCATGGCCCGGTCGACACGTCTGTCAAACAGATGCTCGCGGCAACGGGCGTGAAAGCGCTGATCACCGACCAGGAGCACCTCATCAATCAGATAGCAATCGAATTCGATGGCGATTGACAGGGCGAAAGCCAGGCGGGCACGCATGCCTGATGAATAGGTTTTAACCGGCTCGTAAAGAAAATCACCCAACTCCGAAAATTCCTCTACGAAACCACGCAAACGGCTGAATTCCGTCCTGTAGATACGGGCAATAAACTTGGCGTTGTCAATACCGGTGAGGCTGCCCTGAAACGAACCGGTAAAACCCAGTGGCCACGACACCGACATGCTGTGCTCGACCGTACCGCGGGTTGGCAGCTCAATTTTTCCAATAAGGCGGATCAGGGTCGATTTTCCTGAACCATTACGGCCCAGAAGACCCAGTCTGAATCCGCGAGGAATCGTAAAGCTGATATCGTTGAAAACGACATGTGCCCGCTCATGTCCTGGATAAATCTTCTGCAAACCGGTTACGCGAATCATTCGAAAACGAGGTAGCGGTGTACGTTGCGGCTCAGGATCATGCCTAGGGCAAGCATCGCAATACAGAAAAAAGTTACATAGGGAAGATCGTAGTGGACGACTACGGATGGGCCAAACTGGCCGCCACGAATCATCTCGTACGCATCAACCGTGGGAATGTACAGGGCACCCTGCTGCAAGCGATAGGGCAACCAATCGACCATGAAGAACGCACCACAGACCGGCAACATGAAATACATGAATGGCCCGACCATTTTCTCCATCCATTCATACATTTCGGTCAGTGAGCCAATGATCAGACCAATACCAAGATTGAACACGAGAAAATAAAACCAGCCGAGGTAGAACAGTCCCCAGTTGTGCGGTAGTTCATACATGCCCAGTGAATGAAAAACAAAGGCGATGATGATGTAAGCGATCACCGTGCCATAAAATTCCAAAATGACGCGCGCAACCAGAAGGTCGACCACCTTGACCTGACGGTGATATAGCAAAGAGGCGTTGGCACGAAAGCACTGAATCGCGCGATTCGTCACATGTCGCCAAAACGTTAGCGGCAAATACCCGGTCATGACAAAAGTCAGGATGGGCAAGCCGTGCTCGAAACGGCCATGTATTCCGAGCCATATCAGAATTACGCCCATACAAAACATCAGCGGCTCCATTACAAACCAGATAAAACCAAGATTTTCACGGCCGTAACGGGTATGTATTTCACGCATCAGCACCGCACCAATAACCATTTGCTGCACTTGCGCGGCATCAAAAAAATCACGTGCTGCAGTTTTTGTCGAATCAGTGTTGGGCATGCTCTTGTACGCCGGCCACCAGCAAAAAACCAATCGAATAAATCAGGAAACAACTGACAAAGACAATCAGCACCAATTCGAATCGTTTGGGATAAAGGGCCTTGTCCGGCAGATTCGCCTCGACAACACGGCCCAGATAAATCTGCTGATGACGCGCTTCTGAGCGTGCAACTTCCAGCGATGCCAAGGCGGAGGTCAATTCCTTGGCCGCAAACTCCTGCCGCAACAGCAGTTGTTCGTAAGCTGCAATTTTCGGGGCCATTGACTCCTTGCCGCCAGCCAGCCTACCTTTCTGACCGCCGATTTGATGTTCCAACGCACCAATCTGCTGCCGCACATCGGGCAGCAACGGACTATCCGGTAAATTGCGTTCAAGTTCAGCCTGCCGCAGTTGCATTGCAGCCAGCTCGGTTTGCATCTTCGACATCGTCTCAAACATCGCCCCGGAAGTCTTGTTGGGATCGAGCATCGTCTCCTGATTACGATAGACCAGCATATTGTGCTCTGCATCGGTCACATGCTTCTCTGCAATCTGTACCTGGGCATCAGCATCCCGCACCGTATTGGCACGGGCGCGATCATTCATGCGGTTAATCATGTCCTCTGAGGCATTCAGCAGCAGGGCGGCAATCTTCTGCGCATCCTGCGCCCGGAATGCCTTGACCGTCAGGGTCGAAATTCCCGTTGTCGTATCGTAAACGACGTCGACATGCCGCAGGTAATAACGGTAGAAATCTTCCTCGCTACCCGATCCGAACAAACTTGGGAAATGTGAAAAATAATACGCTTCAGGGCGTTCGAATATCGCTCGTAGATTGACCTGCTTCTGAAGAGTCGAGATTGCATCACGAGACAGAATAAAATCGTGTACGGAATACGCATCACCGCCACCTCGGCCAAACCCGCCATCAAGGAAGCCGGCCAGGCCCGATATCTGCATTTGTGATGGCGATTGCACTACGAATCGCGCTTCCGAGGCGTATAAATTAGCGGCGATGAAAAAGTAATAGATCGAGGCGATCAAGGTCGGCAGTGCTATGAAAAACAGCGACCCCCGATGACGCCATGCCCAGCGGACAAGTTTCGCCTTGAGTTCGGGCGACTGCAGACTGTCTGGAACAAGCAAGGGGTTATTCATGTTTGATACGCCATGCCGTTGACTTCACTTGATCGCGCTATGGAGTACGACGCCCTCAACCACCGGCTGGGTCACAAGGCCCAGTAGTTGCAGGAACTTCTGCAGATCGTTGGCCGGCGCGTTGGCCACATAGATTACATCGCCGTTACGCAACTCGAAGTTCCCTCCGAGGAAGTAACTGTTGATGCGGGTCATGTCGAGCCGGTACACAACGGGAACCGTCGCATCCGTCGCAGTGCCGTCAGGTTTGCCCGATGTGGCGGAGGAGGAATTGGCGAGAGCCTCGGCGATAGCGGCAGGTTCCTGGCGGAACAGGAAGACGCCACGCGGGTCGGCCCGCTGATCCTGCAGGCCGCCAGCCTTCGCGACCGCCTGGATTAGGTTGAGATGCGCGGCATCGAAATCGATCTGCGCATTGCGGCCGGTGGCACCAAACACGGTGAAGGTTTCGGGCTGGCGGGTCACGCTAAGGATGTCGCCCGGATGGAGGAACACGTTCTCGCCGGTGTTGCCCAGCACCTGCATCAACGGCACGCTGAGGGTGAGGCCGGCGCGAGTCAGGCTGACCCAGGTTTCATAAGCCGGCGCGCGAATTCCGCCGGCAGCAGCCAGCACGTCAAGCAGGCGGCCGCCATGCGGGGACAGTGGCACCAGGCCGCCGCCCGTGACCTCGCCCACCACCGTGACGGTATCCGTCACGTTGCGCACGCGGCTGACCAGCACCTGCGGCCGCGCGGCCTTCCCCGCAAGGGCAGCTTCAATCTGGCCCTGAATCTGCTCAAGACTGTGCCCTGCCACCGGGATGCGGCCGGCAAAGGGAATGCTGATGCAGCCATCGCTGCCGACCGTCTGTTCCGGCAGTACAGCGCCATGTGCGCCCTGCGCCTGCTGGCCGGACGTCGCCGGAGCGAACAGGGGCTGGGTACCCGCTTCCCATATCGAAACGGTTAGGCCATCGCCCGGCCCTACCAACAACTCCGGCGCCGATGCATCGTCGCCGAAGGTTTTAGCCAGGCTCGTATCGGGGCGCTGGCTCAGAACCTGGATTGTGTGGCGCGTGACATCGACCAGCTCAAAAGGATTGCTGTCGCTATGAGGCCGGTATTGACCCTCAACATCAGCTTTCAGGGGGCCGGCGCTCGGAATGTATGCACAACCGCCAAGCATCAGGGCGCAGGCCGCTAACAGAGAAATATGGAACACGGCATGACCGGATGAGCGGCTACCGCGGCTCTGGGAGGGAGACATGGTCGGGAGAATTCTATGCATGCGCCTCGGATTGTATAGTGGAATTTATCAAGGGTAGCTGGCTGCATCGCGCAACACTGCGGCCGCCTGCATGAAGTGAGCGTTCCAATCCGGCGGACGGGATTCCAGCAGCCGAGCCAAGCGCCCGTCACGCCGTGGCGAAGGTTCTGCCGCGTAGTCCTTCAGCGCGAGTTGCCAGGCGGCGGCATCAGCGGGATGCAGGTACTCGGCATACGGGCCGCCGACTTCGCGATGCACCGCAATCGCCGATGCGATGACCGGAGTGCCCGATGCCAGGGCTTCAGCCACCGGCAGGCTGTAACCCTCCGCGAAAGAGGGGCACAGCAGCGCACGCGCACCGCGCAGAAGCGCACTCACCTCCGCGTCACCCAGGCCGCTGCATTCGGCGACATGACCGGACAGCAGGGTGGATCTGTCCAGAATATTAAACACGCTATCGTTTTCCCATCCGCGCCGGCCCAGCACGACAAGCCGCGGAACCGTCGCCTCCCCGGCCTCGATCCAGTTCCGCCACACTTGCAGCAATAGCTGGTGATTCTTGCGCGGCTCGATCGTGCCGAGCACGACGAAGTAGGGGACGCTTGGCCGCAGATCCGCCAGTCCATCGGCGTGGCTGAAACGGGACTCGACACCCAGCGGCAGGACGCTGACCGGCGGCACGCGGCGCTGACGCCCGCCGAGATAGCTCACGAGGGCCGAGCGCGTCGCTTCGGAGTTGACCAGGACGTGATGGGCATAGGCGCTGACGGTTTCCAGCCGCGCGGCATGGCGTACCGGTTCCTGTGCGCGGTTGAATTGTGGGAATTCGATGGGGATCAGGTCGTGCACAAAAAACACGGCGCCGATCTGCGTCGCGCGCAGCCAGCGCGACACCGCCTTGCGGAATAGCCGGCCATGCGAAGTATTGAGATAAACCGCGGGCACAGACTGCGGACGCCCGTGCACCCGCTCCGACAGCACCGCGTCGCGCGAGCTACCCAGCGCGGCTAGAAAAAGCCCGCTGGAATCACCGGACATCGGCCGCCGCACACGAGTCTCCGCCGCAGGACGCGGCGTGCCGGCAGGCGATTGCAGCCATTGCGAGAGGCGCTGGAATGCAGGTCCGGCACCATCGTCAGGCGTCGCCCCCGCCCCCGCCTGCCAGCGCTGCGTCCTCGCGTTGATCAGGTTTTTAGTCTGCTGACGGCGCAGCAATCTTGGGCCGAAGGCATCGAAAGTGATCAAGCGCAGATCGAAACCGGGCATGCCGGACAGGGCTTTGACATAAGCCAGATCGACGCGGTCGATGCCAGTCGGCGTGGCGTTTGCGCGGGACAGCAGGCGCGAGGCATCGAAGTACACGCGCACATCGGCTGATTTCGTCCCGATCATGCGCCGGCTTCCGCCATCATTTGCAGGCGACGCGCCCGACCGGCAGCTCGGCCGGGTCATATTTGCGGTGCCAAGCCAGCGCGGTACTGACGATGTCTTCGATGGCCTGGAACCGGGCTCGCCAGTTCAATATCGCGAGTGCCTTCCCTGGATCGGCCACCAGCATGCCCGGATCGCCGCCGCGCCGCTGCGCTTCGATCACCCGGATGCGGCGCCCGGAGGCCGCCTCGACCGCCGCGATCATCTGGCGCACGGACACGCCCCTGCCGGTGCCGAGATTGAAAACCGCGCTCGGACTACCCCTGCCCAGGTACGACAAGGCCTTGACGTGTGCATCGGCCAGATCATCCACATGGGTGTAGTCGCGGATCGCTGTGCCATCTGGCGTGTCGTAATCGGCGCCGAACACGCGGAATGCCGGTCTACGTCCCAGGGCAGTCAAGATGGCGAGCGGAATCGCATGCGTCTCGCAAAGGTGCGCTTCGCCGATGTCAAGACCGGGATCCGCACCTGCCGCGTTGAAATACCGGAGCGCGACCCAGCGCAGATCGCTCGCGTCCGCCCGTTCAGCCAGCAGCTTTTCGACCTGCAACTTGGTTTCGCCGTAAGGGCTGATCGGCAGCAGCGGCGCGTCTTCCCTAATCGGCATGATCGCGGGCGCGCCGTTCACCGAGCAGGACGACGAGAACACCATCCGGCGAACTCCCGCGCGCTCCATCGCGTCGAGCAGCGTCGCGGTGCCTTCCACGTTGTGGCGCCGGTACAGGCCGGGATCGCGCACGGATTCTTCCACCGAGGACTTGGCGGCGAAGTGCATGACCGCTTCCGGACGGTATTGCGCCAGCACCTGGTCCAGCCTGCGGCCGTCGAGAATATCGCCGGTCTCCAGCGGCCCCCACTGGACCGCCCAGGCATGCCCTTCGGAAAGGTCGTCATAGACAACCGGTTCGATCCCCTGCGCCGCCAGAGCCTTGCAGGCATGGCTGCCCACGTATCCGGCGCCGCCCGTTACCAGTACTTGCAATGCCTTTCTCCTGCTCGCTGACCCGCTCGCCGCGGATTCCAGTTAAATATGTTAATAAATAGTGAATATATTTATTGTATTATAATAAATAATCACATCATGCGTGCTTCAAATGGCCTGAGCGGGTGTCAACCCGGCAGCGGCAAACCATAGTTACGACCCGCTGTGACACCCTCATCCGGTGGCCATGAACTGTAACCGAATCAGCGCGTAGCGTGCGCCGAGCGCCAAGAGCGATAGAGCCCCCGGCACAGCCGCGCGACTCGCCGCACCGGGCTTTTCTGGCTCAAGGGCGCGGCGGAATCCGCGCGGGCCAGGCTCTGCACCACCTCCTCCACTTGGCAGGGCCGCAGGGTCTTCGGATGCACGTAGTCGGGATAGCAGATCAGCGCTCCCGCGACCAGTTCATCGAGCGTGAGCCGCCGCTGGCGGCGCGCCAGCGGGGACTGGTCGGAGGTCAGACCCCAGCCCGCATAGAAAGGCTGCCCCCAGGCCGTCACCGGCACGCCGCGCAGCAGCGCCTCGAAGCCCAACAGGGAGGTCATCGTATGCACCGCGTCAACCTGCGCAAATAGCGCAACCGGAGAAACGCCGCGCGCGATCTGGTTGGCATGGCGCAGAGCCTCGGCATCCGCAACCTGCCCTTTGCGGGTACCCGCCTCGGTATCCGGATGCGGCTTGTAGACGATCCAGGCGTCCGGATGCGCGGCACGCACCCGCTGCAACAGTTGCAGGTTCGTGCGCACCTCGCCGGTGCCGAAGCGTACCGAAGCATCGTCCTCGACCTGCCCCGGCACCAGCAGCCGCACACGGCCTTCGCCCAGCACCTTGAACGTAGCCGTCGCGCCGACGTTGTACTTGGTCAGTCCGCATCGCACCAGCATTTCGCGCAGACTCGCGGCGCGCGCGAGCAGGGCGTCGTCGAAACCGCCGGCCTGCAACAGCCGCTCCAGGCGCGAAGGCCGGCGCGGATCGAAATAGATGCCCTCCTCGTCGATCACCAGCGACGCGCCGCCGAAGTGGTTCGATCCCAGGCCCACCGAGCGCAGGAAGCCATCCTCGATACGGACGACGTGCGCGCCCTGCGCAACTGCGGCCTGCGCAAAATCATCTGGCTCGCGCGCTGCCCAGACCACGATGTCACCGCCATGCTTCGCCTGGTTGCGCAGGGCTGCAGCCGCCGACCCTGCGTAATGCAGCACGCCATAGCGATTACGCAGAAAGCAATCGATCTGCCAGCGCTTCCAGGGTTTGATGCCGACGATTTCCGCTCGTGTTCGACTCAAGGAACAGCGCTCATGTCAGGATGGATTCGGCTTTCATTTTCGCTGCACAAGACCCTCCGCCGTCAACTGCAAAAAAACCTGATGCCCTGGCAAAGCCGGCGTGGGATCCATTGTCCGTCAGATAAGGGAAAACTGCGCCGGGCGACACCGGCGATTGACGATCCCGGTGCCAGCCCCTAGCATCCCGCGACTTTTAATACAGGCCCTTTATGGACCTCAAAGCCCTGCTCGCGCCCATTTCCGGCGACATGAACCGCGTGGATGCCATCATCCGCGCGCGCCTGTCGTCCGAAGTCGCACTTATCAATGACATCGGCGGCTACATCGTCTCCGCAGGCGGCAAGCGCCTACGGCCGGCGCTGGTGCTGCTGGTCGCGCGCGCGCTGGGCTGCAAGACGGCAGAGCCGGAACTGCTCGCCGCGACCATCGAATTCATCCATACCGCCACCCTGCTGCACGACGACGTGGTGGACATGTCGGCGCGCCGGCGCGGGCGCGATACAGCCAATGAGGTCTACGGCAATCAGGCCAGCGTGTTGGTGGGCGACTTTGTGTATTCGCGCGCATTTCAGCTGATGGCGTCCACACACTCCCAGCGGGTCATCGAAATCATGGCGAACGCCACCAATGTGATCGCCGAGGGCGAAGTACTGCAGTTGATGAACGCGCACGACCCCGACACCACCGAGGAGCGCTACCTGCAGGTCATTCACCGCAAGACCGCGCAGCTGTTCCAGGCCGGTGGGGAAGTCGCCGCGGTGGTCAGCGGTGCGGCCGAACCGGCGCAGCGTGCGCTGGCCGTGTACGGGCGACATCTCGGCATCGCCTACCAGCTCATCGACGATGTATTGGACTATCAGTCCGATCCGGAGACCCGCGGCAAGAATCTGGGCGACGACCTGGCCGAAGGCAAGCCGACACTGCCGCTGATCCATGCGATGAAGAAATGCGCCCCGTCCCAGGTCGCGATGATCCGCGACGTCATCCGCAGCGGCGGCCGCGAGCGCCTCGAGGAGGTCATGTACGCGATCGAAACCGCCGGGGGCCTGGACTATACCGCCGCGCTCGCGCGTACCGAGGCCGAGCGGGCGCTGGGCGCCCTGCAGGCTCTGCCGCAAACACGCTATCGGGAGGCGCTGGCGGCCCTGGCGCGGTTCACGGTGGCGCGCAAGCATTGACGCGGCATCAACCCAAATGCCGACCACAGACACTTAAGATCATCGCCGAATCGATTGCCCTTGGCGTCGCGGCCCGCTGCAGGTAAGAGGACTGCCCATGTTCGTGAATGGCATCGGAACAGCCACCCCGGCAGAGCGCTACACCAAGGCGGACTGCTGGCAGGCGCTGCAAAGCTCCGAGTGGGCCGAGCGGCTGGATGCGCGCGCGCGCGCGGTCGTGCGGACGGTGCTCCAGCGGGACAACGGCATCGAGGCGCGGCGGCTCGCGGTGGGCTCGCTGGCCGAAGTGTTCCAGATCGACCCCGACACTCTGCACCGGCGCTTTCTGGCCACCGCGCCGGCGCTTGCGGCGCGGGCGGCGGCCGCTGCGCTCCAGGACGCCGGACTGGACGGAGGCGAGATCGACGCGCTGGTGGTGAGTACCTGCACCGGGTACCTGTGCCCTGGTCTGTCCGGCTACGTGATCGAAAGCCTGCAGCTGCGGCCGCAGGTGCAGGCGTTCGACCTGGTCGGACAGGGATGCGCCGCAGCCCTGCCAAACCTGCAGCTCGGCCGCTCGCTGCTGCATTCCGGGCAAAGCCGGCGCGTACTGTCGATCTGTGCCGAGGTCAGCAGCGCCGCGATGTATCTGGATAACGATCCGGGGGTGTTGGTCAGCGCCTGCCTGTTCGGCGACGGCGCGGGCGCGGCGGTGTTGTC
>JBOICL010000003.1:0-2264 GCA_050740055.1 Stenotrophobium sp. | reverse complement strand
GAGGAACAGAAGGAACGCCACGAGGGCGGCAACAAGTGGATCGGCACCGGCGGCACCTCGCCCTTCGGCCATGGCGGCTACAACCCGCAGGGCATCCGCATCGGCGGCGCCGGCAAGAACAAGAGCGCCGTCAAGGTCTGGGACCAGCGCGCCTACAAGGACTACGACGACACGCAGGAACTGGGCACGCGCAACATCAAGGTGGCACTGCGGCGCCTGCGCAAGTTCGCGCGCGAGGGCGCACCGGATGTGCTGGACATCGACGACACCATCCGCAGCACCGCACGCAACGCCGGTTACCTCGATATCAAGATGGTGCCGGAGCGCCACAACGCGGTGAAGGTGCTGCTGTTCCTCGACGTTGGCGGCAGCATGGACCCGCATGTGCGCGTGTGCGAAGAGCTGTTCTCGGCGGCCAAGAGCGAGTTCAAGCACCTGGAATATTTCTATTTCCACAACTTCGTTTACGAGAGCGTGTGGAAGGACAACAACCGCCGCCACAGCGAGAAGATTCCGCTGTTCGACGTGCTGCACAAGTACACGCCGGACTACAAGATCATTTTTGTCGGCGACGCCACCATGAGCGCCTACGAGATTCTCAACGCCGGCGGCAGCATCGAGCACTGGAACGAGGAGGCCGGCGCGGTGTGGATGAAGCGCCTGCTGGACGTGTATCCGCGCTGCATCTGGCTCAATCCGGAGGAGGAGCAGCGCTGGGACTACACGCCGTCGATCCAGGTCGCGCGCGAGCTGCTGGGCGCGGACCGCATGTTCCCGATGACGCTGGCGGGACTGGATCGCGGCATGCGCCGTCTGAGCCACTGATTCCGCCATATCGGAATACCTGTAGTACGATCAGTGAAATAACGCTGTAAAAGCCCAAGGAGAGGACGATGACTGGAATCACTGCCTTACTGCTGTTTTCCGCCTGGACGCTGGTGATCATGTTCGCCTACGTGGGCTACCGCGTGGCGCTGGTGCTGGCGGGCAAGAAACTCGCCAATTCCTGGACGCGCGGCGTGTCGTCCAACGATCCGGGCTTTGTCGTGCGCGCCTCGCACGCGCACATGAACTGCGTCGAGAACCTGCCGGTGTTCGGCGCCATCGTCCTGGCTGCTGCGGCCTTGGGCAAGAGTCCGGTGGTCGATCATGTCGCGGTCTATTACCTCGCCGCGCGCATTGCCCAGACCATAGTGCATCTGATCGGCATCTCGCATTCGCTGGTGCTGGTGCGCGCGACCCTGTTCACGGTGCAGGTTCTGTTGTGCTTCTACATGATCTGGGGCCTGCTCGCTTGAAGCCATCCAGCAAGCGTAAATTTCAGCGCTGGTTCTGGAGCGGGCTGTTCCTGTTCGTGCTGGTCGTGGTGTTGAGCAACCGCTGGGTCATCAACAGCACCGACGCCTACCTCTACACTAACTGGGCGCTGCTGCCGGAAAACGATGTCGGCCTGGTGCTGGGCACCAGCCCCTACACCAGCAGCGGCAAGTCCAGCCCGGAGTTCTACGGCCGCGTGCACGCGGCGGCGCAGCTGTACCAGCTGGGCAAGGTCAAGCACCTGATCGTCAGCGGTGCGAACCCCGACTCGACCTATAACGAGCCGCGGCAGATGCTCAAGGAACTGGTGCGCAGCGGCGTGCCGGAGCGTGACATCACCATGGATTTCGCCGGCTTCCGCACGCTCGATTCGATACGCCGCGCGCAACTGGTGTTCGGACTCCAGCGCTTCACCATCATCACCACGCGCTACCACGCTTGGCGCGCGATCTTCCTCGCCCGCAAGATGGGCATGGACGTGGCCGGTTATGCAGCGCCGATCGATGTGACCGGCGACCTTGGCCGGCGCAACCCGGTGCGTGAGATTTTCGCGCGCACGCTGGCGGTGCTGGACG
This sequence comes from Stenotrophobium sp., assembly GCA_050740055.1. Classification (GTDB taxonomy): domain Bacteria; phylum Pseudomonadota; class Gammaproteobacteria; order Nevskiales; family Nevskiaceae; genus Stenotrophobium. The sequence goes on along the minus strand of JBOICL010000003.1, from coordinate 372 downwards.
TGGTTTTCCTCGGCACCCAGCCCGCCATCACCGGCGAACCGCAGACGATCCCGGTGGTTCCCGGCGCGGAAAAGACCTGAGCCGCCTGGACACAAAAAGCCGGACGATCAGTCCGTCCCTTAAAACATAATAAATCCGAACGCGGCATCAGGTGATTCCGGATCGAAGCATTTCCGGCGCGATCAGTTGCTCGACGCGCGCGCGCCAGTTTCCAGCATCGTGCACCAGCAGCGACAGCGGCATGCGGCGGCGGATCACATCGTCGAGCGACAGCGCCATTTCGTCGCGCACAGCGAGGATCGCCTCGGCCTGGATGAACGGCGCCTCCGCGTGGATGCGCTCGCGCCACGCCGGGTGCTCGCGCAGCAGTTC
>JBOICL010000002.1:0-18910 GCA_050740055.1 Stenotrophobium sp. | reverse complement strand
AGGAGATAAAACATGACCGAGTTAGCCCAGCGCCGCTGCGTTCCCTGCGAAGGAGGTGTGAAAGCGCACGATCTCGCCAGCGCCACCAAGATGCGGGAATCGCTGCGGCCCGAATGGAAGCTCACGCGCGACGCCAAGAGCCTGGAAGCGGCCTTCGAGTTCAAGAACTATTACCACACGCAGGCTTTCGTCAACGCAGTGGCGTACATCGCGCATCGCGAAGACCATCATCCGGACATCAGCTTCGGCTACAAAACCTGTAAGGTGAGCTGGTGGACGCACGCCATCAACGGCCTGTCCGACAATGATTTCATCTGCGCGGCCAAGGTGGATGCCTTGCTGGCAGACTGAAAGCGGCGTTGACGGATCAGAATCCTTCCAGCACCAGCTTGCCGATGGAGCGGCCGCTTTCGATCATCGCGTGAGCCTGCTTGAGCGTGGCGGAATCGATACGTCCGAGCACGGCGTTGAGGGTGCTGCGGATCTCGCCGCCGTCCACCAGGTCGGCGACGCGATTCAGGATTCTGTGCTGCTCGATCATGTCCGGCGTATGAAAGCGCGAGCGCGTGAACATGGACTCCCAGACGAAGCCCGCGCTCTTGGCCTTGAGCGGAGTCAGATCGACCGGGCGCGCACTGTCGGCGATGGCGCAGACCACACCTTGCGGCAGGATCACCTGCGCAAAAGCCGGGAAATGCTGATCGGTATCGTTGCAGCAGAAGATGAACTCGACGCCTTCGATGCCCTTGGCCTGCAACTGCACGGCGAGATCGCCGTGGTGGTCGATCACCTCATCGGCGCCCATGTCGCGGCACCAGGCAGCCGATTCCGGCCGCGAAGCGGTTGCGATGACGTTCAGGCGCGCGATGCGCTTGGCGAGCTGGGTGGCGATGGAACCGACACCGCCGGCACCGCCAATGATCAGCAGGCGTTTGCCGCGGTCCTGCCCAGTACGCGAAATGCGCAGGCGGTCGAACAGGCTCTCCCAGGCCGTGATGGCGGTCAGCGGCAGCGCCGCGGCCTGCGCGAACGGCAGCTTGCGCGGTTTGTGCCCGGCGATGCGCTCATCGATCAGCTGGTACTCGCTGTTGCTGCCCTGGCGAGTGATGTCGCCGGCGTAAAATACCTCGTTGCCGGACTTGAACAGCGTCGCCTCAGGGCCCACCGCCTCGATCACGCCGCAGGCATCCCAGCCGAGGACGCGCGGCTGCGCTTCCACCTGCTCTCTTGGCGCGCGCACCTTGCAGTCGATGGGATTGACCGAAATCGCCTTCACCGCGACTAGTAAATCGCGACCCTTTGGCCGCGGCTTGGGCAGGTCGAGATCGAGCAGGGCATCCGGATGAGTGATCGGCAGGTACTTGAGCAAACCAACGGCCTTCATGTTGCCTCCTTGCGTCGCCGTCAGACGGGCTGGCGTCCGCTAAGGGCGTGAGACAGCGTGCCGCCGTCCACGTATTCCAGTTCGCCGCCCATCGGCACGCCGTGCGCGATGCGCGTCACCTTGACCCCCTGCCCGCGCGCCATTTCCGCGAGGTAATAGGCGGTCGCTTCGCCTTCGACCGTGGGATTGGTGGCGATGATCAATTCCTTAACCTCGCCGCCGGCGAGTTGTTGACCGAGCAGACCCAGTCCGAGTTCCTGCGGGCCGATGCCATCGAGCGGCGAGAGCCGGCCCATGAGGACAAAATAGCGCCCGCGATAGGCCGTGCTACCTTCAATCGCCATCAGGTCGGCGGGATTTTCCACTACGCAGACCTGTTCGTTCGCCGCGCGCGCCGGCGTGCAGTATCCGCACTGCGCGTCCTCGCAGAACATGCGGCAGCGCGGGCAACGCCCGATGCCTGCCAGCGCCTCGCTTATCGTTTTGCCGATGAACGCCGCGCCTTCGCGGTCACGGTCAAGCAGGTGGAAAGCCATGCGCTGCGCCGACTTCGGCCCGACACCGGGCAGGCGGCGCAGGGCGTCGATGAGACGGCTAAGGCGCGGAGAGTAATTAGACATGGTAGCTGGGCTCCCTCACCCCTGCCCCTCTCCCGGAGGGAGAGGGGATATTTTTATCCTTCTCCCTCCGGGAGAGTGCGAGCATGCTCGCACGCACGTAGTGCCGGATGAGGGACAGGCTCAAAATCCCAGATTCATCCCTGGCGGCAACTGCATGCCGCCGGTGACACCGGCCATTTTCTGCTGAGTCGCTTCATCGAGCTTCTGCGAGGCGTCGTTGATGGCCGCTGCGATCAGGTCTTCGAGAAATTCCTTGTCTTCCTTGAGCGCGTCGGCGTTGATCTCGACCTTGCGCGCCTGATGTTTGCCGGTCAGCGTGACCTTGACCATGCCCGCGCCGGACACGCCGGTGATTTCCAGTCGCGCGATCTCATCCTGCGCCTTCTTTAGGTTTTCCTGCATCTGCTGGGCCTGCCGCATCATCTGACCAATTGCGCCTTTCATTTCACGATCTCCAAGTTCACTCGATTATTGTCCTTCCAGCGGCCGCACCGAACCAAGCTTCACCGTGGCGCCAAACATATCCTTGAACGCGCGCACGCCGGGATCGGCTTCAATAGCCGCTTCCGCGGCTCTCTGACGCTCCGCGCCGCGCTGCTGGTCAAGTTGCGCGGGCGTTGCGGCGATCTCAGTGGTCTGCTCGATCACCAGCCTGACCGGCTCGCCGAACTGCGCCGATAGCGCGCGCTCGATTGCGGCGCGGCGGTCTTCCTGCAGCAGGTGCCTGGCCTTGGCGTCGAGCGACAGGCGCACGGTGGCGCCGTCCCTGCCCTGCCACGCGCAGTTGCGCGCGAGCTGCTTGGGGAACAGGTCGAGGTTCATCGCATCGACGCGCTCGCTCCAGCTTGCATCCGCGGCGACGACCGCTACAGCCGGGATAGCCGGTATCGTCGCGGGACGAGGTGGCACGTTCGCAACCGCTGCCGCTGCCATTGCCTTTGCCGTGGCAGCCGGCGCGGTATGACTCGTCGCGGACTGCGGCGCGCGCAGCGGCGTGCCGTCGTCGGGACGAAACGCCAGCATGCGCAGCAGCGTCATCTCGAAACCCAGGCGCGGGTCCGGTGCCCACTGCAGGTCGCGGCGGCCGAGCACGGCGATCTGGTAGTAGAGCTGCACATCCTCCACGCCCAGTTGATCCTTCAGCGCCAGCAGCGCCTCCTCGTCGTCCTCGTTCTGCGCCTTCGGCAGCAGCTGTAATACCGAGACGCGCTGGATGATGCCGGCCAGGTCATTCAGCAGCGCGGCGTAGTCCGGCGCCTGCGCATCGAGCCGCTGGATCGCGGCCAGCAGCGCGTCGGTATCGTGGCGGCCGATGGCGGCCATGATCTCGAACAGGCTTTGCCGGCCGAAGGTGCCGAGCATCTCCACGACCGGCGCCAGCCTGATTTCCGCACCGCCGGCGAAGGCAATCGCCTGATCGAGCAGCGACAGGCCGTCGCGCATCGAACCATCGGCCGCGCGCGCCAGTTCGGTGATTGCGGCGGGCTCAAACACCATGCCCTCGTTCTTCAGCACCAGCGCCAGTTGCTCGCGGATCATGGCAACGGTGAGGCGCTTGAGATTGAATTGCAGGCAGCGCGACAGCACCGTCATCGGCAGCTTCTGCGGATCGGTCGTGGCGAGGATGAACTTGACGTGCGGCGGCGGCTCCTCCAGCGTCTTCAGCAAGGCGTTGAACGAGTGCCCAGAAAGCATATGGACTTCGTCAATCAGATAAATCTTGTAGCGACCGCGCGCGGGTGAATACTGCACATTATCGAGCAAGTCGCGAGTATCCTCAACCTTGGTGCGACTGGCGGCGTCGATTTCCAGCAAGTCCACGAAACGACCTTCGTCCACTTCCCTGCAGGCGCTGCACACGCCGCAGGGATGCGCGCTCACGCCCTTCTCGCAGTTGAGACCCTTGGCGATGATGCGCGCCAGCGTGGTCTTGCCGACGCCGCGTGTGCCGGTGAGCAGGATCGCGGGATGCAGCTTGTCGCCATCCAGCGCGTGGCTCAACGCCTTGACCACATGGCCCTGGCCCATGACGTCTTCAAAACGGCGCGGGCGCCATTTGCGCGCGAGGGCGAGATAGCTCATTGGTCAGTGTTTGCGGGGAAGGTTGGGCGCCGATTTTCGCGGATTGAGCGGGCATAGGCCAGCGCTGCTTAAAAATTCCGTACCCGCTCTCCATGGATGCGTTGCCAGTTGTGTTTATAATTATTGACTATTCTATATTTTAGCCATCAATTATAAACCATTTGCCTACGTGTTCTGCGCAGAGCGGGTGAGCAGAACAAAGAGGTCAACGCTCAGAAATTGGCGGTAGCCCGCACCAGCTGACCCCGGCACCCGGCGTCACCGCTACCGTTGCTCCCTTCCGGGCCTGGCGGGTTTCACGGCTTGCCGTCGCGGGGGGCCGGCACGGGCCACCATTGAACGGATACTGCGAGGGCGCGCAGTTTACGTGGCGAGACCTACTTGCGCAAAGCCGCCTGCTCGACCAGCGTGAGCGCGACCTTGTCGCGCAGATAAACCGGCGTGAGCAGGTCGGCGTCGATGCCGCGTCCGGCTTTGAATTCCGGTAGAGCGAGGCGCAGGGCATCTTCGGCGCAAGGCAAGGCTTGCGGCAACATCTGCGCGATTTGCGCACCGGCGGCCTGCGCCAGCACCTCGGCATACGCGGCCAAACCGGTACCAGCACCGAGCCAGCGGCGACCGGCCGGCAGCGGCGGAATTTTCTTCGCCGCGCCCACGGTTTCTGGCATCAGCGCTTGCGCTAGCCCCTGCGCACCGCGCTCGTAAGCGCCGCAGTAAACCTCGTTCATGCGCGCGTCGATCACGCAGAAAATATTCTGCGCGTTATGTTCGCGGATGGCGCCCTGCGCCAGCATTGCCAACGATGAGACGCCGATCACCGGCCGGTTCAGCGCCAGCGCCAAGCCCTTGACGAAACCGACGCCGATGCGCACGCCAGCAAAGCTGCCGGGGCCGACGCCACAGGCGATGCCGTCGAGTTGCGCATGGGCCACGCCGCATTCAGCCATCAGCGCCTGCACCATCGGCAGCAGGCGCTGCGTGTGCTCGCGTCCGGCGACTTCGAAGTGCGCGTGGATTTCACCGTCCAACCACAGGGCGACGGAGCAAGCCTCGGTTGCAGTGTCGATGGCGAGAATTTTCATAGTGTCCGCAGCCATTCCTGCACCGCAGGCAGTTCGTCCATCACCTGCATTTTAGGCAGGCTGGCGAGAATGCGGCGTCCGTAAGGTTTGGAGCGCAGGCGCGGATCGCAGAGCATCAGCAGGCCGCGGTCGCCGGTATCGCGGATCAGGCGGCCGACGCCCTGGCGCAGCGTCATGATCGCCTGCGGCACCTGGTGATCGTTGAAGGGGTTGCCGCCTTCGCAGCGGATCGCGTCGAGCCGCGCCTCGAATACCGGATCGCCCGGCGCGGTGAACGGCAGGCGGTCGATGATGACCACGCGCAGCGCCCTGCCCTTCACGTCCACGCCTTCCCAGAAACTGCTGGTTCCAATCAGCACCGCGTTGCCGTGCTCGGTGAACGTGCGCAGCAGCGTGTCGCGGCTGTCCTGCCCTTGCACGAACATCGGCACGCGCAGACGCGGACCCAGGCGCTCGGCAATCCGGCGCAGGGCGCGGTGACTGGTGCAGAGTAGGAACACGCCGCCGCCGCTGGCCTCGATCACCGGCAGCGCGGCGTCGGCCACCGCATCGGCGTAGGCAAAATCATTCGGCTCGGGCAGCCCCCGCGGAAGATACAAGCGTGCCTGGCTCTCGAAATCGAAGGGACTCTCGACGCCCAGCGTCTGCGCGACTTCGAGTCCAAGCTGGCCGCAGAAGTGCGAGAAATCGGCTCGCGCGGCCAGCGTCGCGGAAGTGAAAATCCACGCGCCCGGATAGGTCGCAAGCATGCGCTGGAATCCTTCCGCGACCTTGATCGGCGTGGCGTGCAGGCTGCCGCCGCGGCCGCTGGGTTCGAGCCAGAGCACGAAATCCGGATGCGCGGGTTGCAGGATCAGGTCCAGCCGTTCGCACAGGTTGGCGGCGCGCTCCACGCAAGCCGCGAGTTCCGCGCTGCGTTCCTCGAAGGGCCTGATCTCAGCGAACAGGGCGCCCAGCGCGGCTTGCGTTTCCGCCAGCGCTTCGGCGGCGCCTGGACGCACTCTGAACGCCTCCAGCGTCACGCGGTTCTGGATGGCGCCAAAGGCGGTTTCCAGCAGCGCGGTTTTCTGCGCGAGGTCGGCCGCGGCCTGCTCCAGGTCGGGCATGTCGCCGGACTTGTCCGCTTCCATGCGCGTGTCTTTCGCCAGTTCCTGCAACTGGCGTGTGGAGACGCGATTGCCGAAAAATCCGGTCGCCAGTTCCGGCAGCTGGTGCGCTTCATCGATGACGATGGCATCGCTGCCAGAGAGAATTTGGCCGAAGCCTTCTTCCTTGAGCAGGAAGTCCGCGAACAGCAGGTGATGGTTGATGACGACGAGATCGGCGGCCTGCGCATTGCGCCGCGCCTTGGCGACGAAGCAGTCGCCGAAATCAGCGCACTTGGAGCCCAGGCAGTTTTCGGCGGTGGAGGTGATGCGCGGGGTCAGCGCATCGTCGTCAGCAAAAACGCCGAGTTCGCTGAGCTCGCCGCTGCGCGTGGACTGCGCCCATTCCTCGATCTCACGCAGGCGTGCCGACTCGCCGAACAGTCCGGGCGCGCCGCGCGCGCGTTTCATGCGGTAGAGGCAGAGATAATTCGCACGGCCCTTGAGCAGCGCGGTGCGCGCCGGCACGCGCAGCGCATCGGCCACGCGCGGCAGGTCGCGGTGGAACAGTTGATCCTGCAGGTTCTTGGTGCCGGTGGAAATCACCACGCGCTTGCCGGACATCAGCGCGGGCACGAGGTAGGCGTAGGTCTTGCCGGTGCCGGTGCCGGCCTCGACCGCCAGCGTGCCGCCCTGCTCGAAAGCCTCTGCGACAGCCTCTGCCATGCGCTGCTGAGCGGCGCGCGGCACGAAGCCCTCGATGGTATCGGCGAGCGGGCCATCGGCACCCAGCAGTGCAGCGGTTTTACCTTCGCTCATGGCTGGCTCGTGATTCCCCGCTGTCCGGCACGAAAGGTGGAGGCTGTCGCGCCCGCCATCCGCGCGGCGCGGAGACTCAGTTGGGCGGAAGCGGTGTTGCCGCCGGCGCTGGCTGCGGCGCCGTTGGCGCAGCGGGAGATGGCACCGTCTGCAGCAGCAGTTGCTGGATGGCGGCCACCTGCGCCTGCGCCTGCGCCGCGCCCGCGGCATCATTGCGTGCGCTGCGCGAGTCGCGGATCACGCCCCAATTGACCAGTTCCACATAGACGTTGCCGCGCGCCAGGCTGTTGGACCGGAGCGCGACATTTTCCGCCTGGTCGTAGTTCTTCAGTTGCAGATCGGTCCGGGCCAGGGCCGACCAGACAAAGTAGTTGCGCGGCTCGATGCGCAGCGCGCGGCCGAGGTCCACCGCCGCCTGATCGGGCTGGCCCGCCGTCAGTGCATCATTGGCCTTATGCATCAGGGAAGTCACCGCCGCACCGCTGATTTCATCCGCGGTCTGGGGATAACTGGGCAATGGCTGCACCGGCGTAGCCTCGACCGGCGCGGGATGGTCGCTGGACGGCTGCTCGGCCGGCAGCGGGTGGCCGACCGGGGCCTGCGGCGGCGTGCCAAGCGTCTGATGCTGGCCGTACATGGTCTCGCAACCGGCGAGCGCCAGCGCCGCCAGCAGCAATAAGGGTTTGCGAAATATTTTTATGTGAAACGCGGTCATCTGAAAATTCCCTTCAGCCATTCCAGCGGCTTGGTGATGTCGATAATCTTTGCGCAAGGCGCATTGTCCGCAGGTGCATAGCCGCGAATATACGGCACCATCACCGCACCCGCGCAACTGGCGTCGGCCTTGAGCCCGGTTGCCGTATCGGTGAGCTGCTCCTCGATCTCCGCCGGCGGCGTGGTGTCGAGGCTATGGATGTGGATGTCGCGCATGACCCGCGACCAGATCTGCAAAGCGCCGGAAGAACCGGTGAGGCCCATCGGCTTGAAGTCGTCGCGGCCCACCCACACCACGGCGACACGATCCGCGCCGAAACCGGCGAACCAGCTGTCGCGCAATTCATCGGTGGTGCCGCTCTTGCCCGCCAGCACGATGGACGGCGAAATAACGTTGTAGGCGCTGCGGCCGGTGCCGAGCGTCATCACATGCTGCATCGCCCAACTGGTTAAGTAGACCGGACCTTCGGGCAGCGCCTGCCGGACCTTGATCGGGTAGCGCGCCAGCGGCTTGCCGTCCTTGGTTTCGACCTCTCGGATCGCGGACAGCGGCGACTGGTAGCCGCCCGCGGCCAGGGTCGAATACATCTGCGCGATGTCCAGCGGCGAGATGTTCACTGCGCCGAGGAAGATCGCTGGCACCGCCAGCGCGTCGCCGCTGAAGCCCGCGGTTCTCAGGGTGTCGAGCACCGCCTGCGGTCCGAGCTGCATGCCGAGGTAAACGGTCGGCAGATTCAGCGACTGCGCCAGCGCCATGTAGAGAGGCTGCGGCCCGTGCAATTGGCGATCGTAGTTCTTGGGTTCCCAGACATCGCCGTTGGGCAGCTTCACCTGCTGCGGCTCGTCCGGCAGGATGGTTTGCAGGTTGTATTGCTGCGGGCGCTCCAGAGCAGTGAGATACAGAAAAGGCTTGACCAGCGAGCCGATGGAGCGGCGCGAATCCAGCGCGCGGTTGAAGCCGGGGTAGCGCACGTCGCGACTGCCGACCAGCCCCAGCACATCGCCGCCGTCGGCGCTGACGATCACACCCGCAGCCTCCAGCGTGTCCGTCTTCATGCGCCGCTGCTTCTCGATCACCGGCAACTCTTCGCTGACTTCCTTCTCCAGCGATTCCTGCACCTGCGGGCTGAGGGTGGTGAAGATGCGCAGACCCTCGTTGGTGAGGTCGCTGTCCTGGTACTGGCCCCTGAGCTGGCGCTTGACCAGATCGACGAACGCTGGGTAGCGCGCGACGCCGCCGCCCTTGCCGCCGACCACGCCCAGCGGGCGCGCGATTTCGCTGGTGTATTCGTCCTGCGTAATCAGCTTCTCGTCGCGAAAGATGCCGAGCACCAGGTTGCGGCGCTCCAGCGAGCGTGCCTCGTTGCGGCGCGGGTTGTAGAACGACGGCCCCTTGACCAGGCCGACCAGCAGCGCGATATCGTGCGGGCGCAGTTCGTCGAGCGGCTTGTTGAAGTAGAACTGCGAACCCAAGCCGAAACCATGCACGGCGCGGCTACCGTCCTGGCCCAGCTGCACCTCGTTGAGATAGGCCTCGAGGATGTCGTCTTTCGAGTAATGCGCTTCCAGCAGCAGCGCCATGAACAGTTCGTTGAACTTGCGCCCCCAGGTCTGCCGGCTGGTCAGGAAGAAATTTTTCACCAGCTGCTGCGTGAGCGTGCTACCGCCCTGTACCACATGGCCGGCGCGCAGGTCGGCGAAGGCGGCGCGGGTGATCGCCTTGATGCTGATGCCGTGATGCGTATAGAAAGCGCGGTCCTCCACCGCCACCAGCCCCTTGGTCAGCAGCGGCGGCACGTCGGACAACTTCACCAGCACGCGGTCCTCGCCCTGCTGCGGGTAGATGCTGCCGATCAGCAGTGGATCGAGGCGCACGATGTCGCGCGGCTTGCCGCTATCGCGGTCAGTGACACCGGTGATGCCGCCGGGGCCGATGCTCACCGCGAGTTGCGCGGGCGGCTGCGCGCCGTCCCAGAAGGTGAACGCGCGCGTATTGATCAATGCCTGGCCGCTGTTGATCGCGTAGGTGCCGGGGCCGTCCGGCACGGTGGTCGCGCGGTAGCCGAGGCGGTCGAGTTCATGTCGCAGCGCATCGGCGTCCAGGTTCTGGCCGGGATAAAGCTCCTGCGGCGCCGCGTAAACCTGTGCGGGCAAGGCCCAGCGCGCACCAGCGAAACGGCTGCGGATCTCGCGGTCGAGGCCGACCAGGTAATAGGCGAATGCGAGCACCGCGGCGCTGGCCAGCAGGATCGATGCTGCGGTCGCAAAACCGCGGAATTTGTTGAAAGCTCTTTTCATGGCGGGCGCAATGATACCCGGTTGCCTTTCTTTTCCGCCCGAATTTATGCCGCACTAGACGCGGAAAATGAGCGCCGGTGACGCAGCGATTGTCCTTCAGGCAAGCACCGTGTCGGCACCCGCTCTTGCTGTTTACCGCAGGGCATATGTTTTTATTTATTTAAATTATCATATTTTTATTATCAATATATAACACGACAGGCCAATGAAACCGCCAGAGCGGGTGGCGATATTTTCCGTCGTCCGCAAAAAAAACGACGACGGCGCTGGCACATACCAAGACGCATCCCCTATCCTAGGCGCCAATCTGCTGCTGTCTGACGCCTGCCGCTCTCGTCGCGGGAACCGTCCGGCGGCCAGCGACACGACTCCAGGGAGCACATCATGTTTGGACGTTTCATGCCCAGAAAGGGGCTGTTTTTCCAGTACTTCTCCGAACATGCGGCGTTGATCGTGGACGGCGCCAATGAGCTCAAGTCTTTGATGAGCAATATCGGCAATCTCACCGTACATAAACGCAATATCGAGAGCATCGAACACAAGGCCGACAAGATCACGCATCAGACCATGCAGTTGCTGCACGGCACCTTCATCACGCCGCTGGACCGCGACGAAATCCACCAGCTGATCACACGCATGGACGACATTCTCGACCTGATGGAAGACGCCTCGCAGTGCGTCTTCCTCTACAACATCCACGCCGTCACCGAGGAAACCCAGCAGCTCGCGAGCATCTGCCTGGAGAGCACCGAGAAAGTCCGGAACGCGGTCAAGCTGCTGCCGGACATGAAGAACGCGCAGGCCATTCTCGACAACTGCGCGCGCATCGACCAGCTCGAAAGCGACGCCGATCACCTCATGCGCAGCGCCATGGCCAAGCTGTTCCGCGAGGAAGCGGATGCGCGCCAGATCATCAAGATGAAGGAGCTGTACCAGTTGCTGGAGTCGGTGACGGACCGCTGCCAGGATGTCGCCAACATCATCGAAGGCATCGTGCTCGAGAACGCCTGATGGCCACTCTGCACATCGGCCTGGAGATGATTATCTTCCTGGTCGCGCTGGCGCTGCTGTTCGATTTCATGAACGGCTTCCACGACGCCGCCAACTCCATCGCCACCATCGTTTCGACCGGCGCGATGAGTCCGCAACTGGCCATTATCTGGGCGGCGTTTTTCAACTTCATCGCCTTCCTTTTTTTCGGCTTTCACGTCGCCACCACCGTCGGCAAGGGCATCATCGACGCGCAGATCGTCGATCAGCACGTGATCTTCGGCGCACTCGTGGGCGCCATCAGCTGGAACGTAATCACCTGGTATTACGGCATTCCTTCGAGTTCATCGCACGCATTGATCGGCGGACTCGCGGGCGCGGCGGTGGCCAAGGGCGGCATCAGCACGCTGGTCGCCAGCGGATTTCTCAAGACCGCCGCGGCCATCGTGCTGTCGCCGCTGCTGGGTTTCATCCTCGGTGCGGGCCTGATGATCGCGGTCGCGTGGATCGGCGTGAACTCCACGCCGCGCAAGATGGATCGCTGGTTCAATGCACTGCAATTCGTCGCCGCAGCGTTCCAGAGCCTCGGCCACGGCAGCAACGACGCGCAGAAAACCATGGGCATCATCTGGATGTTGCTGATTGCCGCCGGTGTCAGCGGCGCGCAGGACCATCTACCGTATTGGGTCGTGCTCGCCTGCCAGACCACGATGGCGCTGGGCACGCTGTTCGGTGGTTGGCGCATCGTGCGCACCATGGGCATGAGGATCACCAAGCTCAAACCGATCGGCGGGTTCTGTGCATCCGCCAGCGGCGCCATCACGCTGCTGCTGGCCACCAGCATGGGCATTCCGGTTTCAACCACTCATACCGTCACCGGCTCCATCGTCGGCGTCGGCGCCGCGAAAAAACTGTCGGCGGTGCGCTGGGGCGTGGCCGGGAATATCGTCTGGGCCTGGCTGCTGACGATACCCGCGTCGGCCTTCATCTCCGCCGTCGCGTGGGCAATATCGCAGCACTATTTCTGAACCGCGCTGCGGTAAACGCGTGGGTGGCTATTCGCTCTGGACTTCGCGCTGCATGTCTTCCAGCGAGACATGGCGCACGTCCTTGCCCTTGACCAGGTAGATCACGTACTCGGCAATATTCTTGGCATGGTCGCCGATGCGCTCCAGCGAGCGCACGCTCCAGATGATGTCCATGACGCGGCGGATCGTGCGCGGATCTTCCATCATGAAGGTGATGCACTGGCGCATCAGCGCCTCGTACTCGCGATCAACCTTCAGATCCTCATGCGCCACCGCAAGCGCCTGATCCACATCCATGCGCGCGAAGGCGTCGAGCGCGTCATGCACCATCTGCGCGACATTGCGCGACAGGTGCCCGACTTCCACCAATGAGGTGCCGCGCTCCTGCGTCGCCAGATCAGTCGCCATGCGCGCGATCTTTTCCGCCTCATCGCCGATGCGCTCCAGATCGGTGATGGTCTTGATCACGGCGACGATCAGGCGCAGGTCGCTGGCGGCAGGCTGACGGCGTGCCAGCACGCGGCTGCACTCCTCGTCGATCATCACTTCCATCTGGTTGACGCGGTAATCGTTGCTCGCGACCTGCTCGCCGAGCACACCGTCGCAATCCATGAACGCGCGCGTCGCATCGGCGATCTGCTGCTCGACCAGGCCGCCCATGGCCAGCACGCGCTGGCGCACGTCTTCAAGCTCGGCATTGAACTGGCTGGAGATGTGCTGCCTGATAGCCGGCTTGTCCATGTGCGCGTGATTCCCTGGGTCGATGAAAGCTGCTGAGGCCTCATTCTGAACTGACTGTTCCTTGGGTCAAGCGCCGGTGCGCAAGGCGCCTGACCCAAGGAAGCCCGGACGCCTAACGGCGCCGGACCTTTGGACCTTTGATTATCGCTACGTCTTAAAACGCGAACTGCGCGCGTGCCATCAGGGCCTTGGGCTTGGCCTCCGTAGCACCTGCCGCCAATCCGCTGGTCTTGTCGGCTTTGCAGATCGCATAGTCCAGCATGAAACGAACATTGGGATTGACGTAGTAGTTCGCACCCAGCGTGATCGAATCGACCTTCGCGCCGGTATCCTTGTTCTTCACGTTGTCGTAGCGCACGGCCACTTCGACCGCGCCGTCAACACTCTTCGGCTTGGGAGTGCCGTAACTGGCATTGTCTGCCTTGTAGACTCTGGATTCGCCGGTTACGAACCAGCTGGCGGTAGCGGAATAAGCATTGACGGTCTGGCCGTTGTTCGGATTCGTGCCCGGAGTATCGTCTTTGTACTTGGCGGTGCCGTACTCGCCTTGCAGGAACACGGGGCCGATGATGCCCATGAGTTCGGCTGTGGCAGTGTTGACCTTGGCGCTCGTGACCGCGGGCGTGGCGGCAAAGGAAAACACATTGAACGTCGCGCCGGACTTGCTGTAGGCCGTGCTGTAGCCCGCGGTTGGCGAACCAAAGCCGGGATTGGTGGCGTTGAGATCGAACTGATCGACCGAGTAGGTCACACCGACGTGCAGCAAGGCACCCGGCGCATTGATCGGAGCATAGGCGACGCGCGCATTGCCGCCTGTGCCCTCAGTGGTGCCCTTGCCGGCCTTGGTCTGGGAATAACCCGATGCGCCGAGCCACAGACCATTGGAAGCGTACTTGTAGTACACGCCCTGGGTGTAGTCGCGGCCGCCGAAAAGGCCATTCGCCGAAAGCGCATTGCGTTCCATGAACACCAGCTCGTTGTTGCTGGCAAGTTCATCAAGACTGCGCCAGGGATGGGCCTGACCCAGATACACCGTGTTGTCGCCGAACTTCTTGCCGAGCCAGACTTCGTTGAAACCCGCGGCGGGCGTCGTTGTGCTGCTGACATCGTCGTCAATCTTGTACATCCATCCGTAGGCCTTGCCATTCAGCGAGATAAAGACACGGCGGAAATAGAAGCCGCTGGCTTCGTTGTTGGCGGTCTGGTTGGCGGTGTCGGCATTGAGCAGAGCGCCGTCGAAGTGGACACGCCCACCCAGGGTCGCCTCGAAACGGCCGTCGTCGGACTTGACGGTGAGGCCGCCATTGGAACTGGCGCTATCCGCGTAAGCGGCCGATGTGGAAGCCATCACAATGGCGGCGGCGATGGCGCTGTACTTGAACAATGGTCTCACTGGTTTCTCCTGATTGAGCTTCAAAGAATGAATGGTGAAAGACAAATCCGTTCTGAAAACGGCGAAAGTGTGGCGCGTCAACATCTCAGCCTCATGAACTTCAGATGACAGCTTCATGACAGAGCTCGCCATAGTCCGATGCGCGAATACAGCGACTCCGGAGGTTGCAAGCAACGGGCGTGCCAGCTTCATCCCGCACTGCAAACAAACTGTCATGAACGGCCGCTACCATCTTCGGCGTAGTCTGCAATCCGAATATGCCCCATCACAGGAGATCCATAGTGAGCTTCACGAAATCAATGCTACGCAATACCGCTGCGGCCCTGACCGCTGCGCTGTTCGCGACCAGCGCCATGGCCGCCGACATTTCCGGCGCCGGCGCCACTTTCCCCTACCCGATCTATGCAAAGTGGGCGGATGCCTACAAGACAGAAACCGGCGCTGGGCTGAATTACCAGTCGATCGGCTCCGGGGGCGGCATCAAGCAGATCAAAGCCGGCACTGTAACCTTCGGCGCAACCGACAAGCCGCTGAAGCCGGAAGAACTGGAAGCCGCCGGCCTGACCCAGTGGCCGATGGTAATGGGCGGCGTAGTACCGGTCATCAACGTCAAGGGCATCAAGCCGGGCGAACTCACGCTCGACGGCGCAACGCTTGCCAACATCTTCATGGGCAAGGTCAGCAAGTGGAACGACGCAGCGATTCAGAAGTTGAATCCCGGCGTTAAGCTGCCCAGCACCGCCATTGCCGTCGTACACCGTTCCGACGGTTCCGGCACCACTTTCAACTTCGCCTACTACCTGGGCGAAGTCAGCCGGACCTGGAAGGAATCGGTTGGCGTGGACGCTTCTGTGGAATGGCCAGTCGGCATCGGCGGCAAGGGCAATGAAGGTGTCGCCAACATGACGACGCAGACGGATGGCGCGATTGGCTATGTCGAATACGCCTACGCGCTGCAAAACAAGATGACGTACACGAAGATGATCAACAAGAACGGCAAAACCGTGTCGCCCAACAGCGAAAGTTTTGAAGCGGCCGCCGCCAATGCGGACTGGAGCAAGGCGCCGGGCTTCTACCTGATCCTGGCCAACCAGCCGGGCGCGGAAAGCTGGCCGATGACCGCCGCAACCTTCATCCTGATCCACAAGAAGCCGCAAGACCCGGCCGCGGTCCTCGAAGCCCTGAAGTTTTTCGACTGGTGCTACAAGAACGGCGACAAGATGGCCGAGGCGCTCGACTATGTGCCGATGCCAGGTGCCGTCGCAAAACTGGTACAGAAAAGCTGGACGAAGGAGATTACCAACACCTCCGGACAGCCAGTCTGGCCCGCGAAGTAAGCTGCCGCAATCCGAGGGAGAGGTTGCTGCCGCAGCCGCCCCCTTTGTTTCTGATATACCATCCTCCCGCAGAGACGTCGCACGCCAGGAGTACGCGTGAATCTTGCACGACCAACAGCCAGCGCAAGCGCCCTGAATAACGCGCGGCTGGTGCGCAACAGCCTCTGGGACGGCCTCGCGCGCAACATCACGCGGCTGGCCCTGATCGCCGTCCTGCTGATGCTCGGCGGGGTCATGCTGTCCCTTCTGAAAGGTTCACTGCCCGCGCTCAAGGCTTTTGGTTTTTCCTTCCTGACCACAGAAAGCTGGAACCCCGTTACGCAGAAATTCGGCGCCGTCGCACCGATTTATGGAACCGTGATGACTTCGCTGATCGCCATGATCATCGCCGTTCCCACCGGGCTCGGGATCGCCATCTTCATCACCGAACTTTGTCCGCGCTGGCTCAAGCAGCCGGTCAGCACCGCGATCGAACTACTCGCGGGCATCCCCAGCATCATCTACGGCATCTGGGGTCTTTTTGTCCTCGCGCCCATCCTGCAGCGGCATGTGCAACCGCTGCTGATACACAGCTTCGAGAATGTCCCGATCCTGTCGCAGCTGTTTGCGGGACCGCCCTATGGCATCGGCATTCTGACGGCGGGGCTGATACTCAGCGTAATGGTGCTGCCGTTCATCACCTCGATCTCGCGCGATGTCTTTGAAACCGTGCCGCCCATGCTCAAGGAATCCGCTTACGGACTCGGCTGCACAACCTGGGAAGTCGTGCGCAATATCGTCCTGCCGTACACCCGCACCGGCGTGATCGGCGGCGTGATGCTCGGACTGGGGCGTGCACTCGGCGAAACCATGGCCGTGACCTTCGTGATCGGCAACGCCCACCGCATCAGTTCATCCCTGCTGGCGCCCGGCACCACGATTTCCGCAAGCATCGCCAACGAATTCACCGAAGCCGACGGCGATCTCTACACCTCCTCGCTGATCGAACTGGGCCTGATCCTGTTCGTCATCACCTTCATCGTACTGGCTGCGGCACGGCTTCTGCTGCTGCGTGTGCAGCGCAAAAACGGAAGCTGATCGTGCCCGACGCCAACTCAAATCTTTACCGACGCCGCAGGTTAACGCACCGTACCGCGATGGTGCTCGCCTGCCTTGCCACTTCGCTGGGATTGATCGCACTGGCCTGGATACTCGGCACGCTGGTCTGGAAAGGCGCCGGCGGACTTTCCATCGCCGCCTTCACGCAGATGACGCCGCCACCCGGCAGCGCCGGTGGCCTGCTGAACGCAATTTACGGAAGTCTGGTGCAAACCGTGGTCGCGACGCTGATCGGCACGCCGATTGGCATCCTCGCCGGCACCTATATGGCCGAATACGGCCGCAACACGCGCCTGACCGACACGGTGCGCTTCATCAACGACGTGCTGCTGTCGGCACCCTCCATCGTTATCGGCCTGTTCGTCTACGAAATCATGGTCGCGCCGATGGGACATTTCTCGGCCTGGGCCGGCTGCGTCGCGCTGTCCATCCTGATCCTGCCTGTGGTGGTACGCACCACCGAAGACATGCTGCTGCTGGTTCCAGATACCCTGCGCGAAGCCGCTTCCGCACTGGGCGCGCCGCGCTATCTGGTGATCCGCAAAGTCTGTTACGGCGCTGCGCGTTCAGGACTCGTCACCGGCGTACTGCTCGCGGTTGCGCGCATCAGCGGAGAAACCGCACCGCTGCTGTTCACCTCGCTGAACAACCAGTTCTGGAGCACCAACATGAACGCGCCGATGGCAAACCTGCCGGTGGTCATTTTCCAGTTCGCGCTTTCGCCCTATGAAGACTGGCAGAAGCTGGCCTGGACCGGCGCTCTGCTCATCACCCTGACGGTGCTGGTGCTGAACATCGTGGCGCGAACATTTATCTCCCCAAGATCAAAGCAGAGTTGAAACAAGACATGGCCATCGTTGCTTCCATGCAAAACCGTCAGAGCGCCCCGGCAGAAAAAATATCGATCCGCGATGTCTGCTTCTATTACGGCGAGAGCGAGGCGCTGAAGCACATCACCCTGCCTCTCTACGAACGCGCGGTCACCGCCTTCATCGGGCCTTCCGGCTGCGGAAAATCAACGCTGCTGCGCACGCTCAACCGCATGTACGACCTGTACCCGAAACAGCGCGCCACCGGCGAAGTGCTGCTCGATGGCCAGAACATCCTCGCGCCGGGGCAGGATCTGAACCTGCTGCGCGCGCGCATCGGCATGGTGTTCCAGAAACCGACGCCGTTCCCGATGTCGATTTACGAAAACATCGCTTTCGGCGTGCGCCTCTACGAAAAAACCTCCAGGGCCGACATGGACGAGCGCGTGGAAGAATCACTCAAGCGCACCGCCTTGTGGGGCGAGGTCAAGGACAAACTGCACAGCAGCGGCATGAGCCTGTCGGGCGGGCAGCAGCAGCGGCTGTGCATCGCGCGCACCATTGCCGTGCGCCCGCAGGTGATCCTGCTCGACGAGCCGACCTCCGCGCTCGACCCGATCTCCACCGCCAAGATCGAAGAGCTTATCTACCAGCTCAAGAACGACTACACCTTGGTGATCGTCACTCACAACATGCAGCAGGCGGCGCGTGTCGCCGACTACACCGCATTCATGTACCTGGGTGAAATCGTGGAATACGGCCTCACCGATCAGATTTTCACCAAGCCGCGCGTGCAGCGCACCGAGGAGTACATCACCGGACGGTTTGGTTGATCTGCCTCCCCGATGGACCCGCGAATGTGCTCACCCGCTCTTGCCGATCACGTCGCACATTTGTTATATTTTAATATAAATATTTATTATATTTAAATATTATATAACATTCTTAAGAGCGTCTGCCCCGATAGCGGGTGAGGTTTTTAAGTCAGCGCTCGCTTGCACGATCCGCACGCGACGATCCGGGAAATGGCAGTTGAAGATGCTGCCCCTACCCGGCTCGCTCTGGATTTCAAGCCAGCCGTCGTGACGTTCCAGCGCATGTTTGACGATGGACAATCCCAGTCCCGTGCCGCCGCTGGCGCGTGAACGGCCGGCATCAATACGGTAGAAGCGTTCGGTCAGTCGCGGCATGTCCTTTTCCGCAATGCCGATGCCTGTATCCGACACAGTAAAGCGCGCAGCGCCTTCTTCAGCCACCCAGATCACGCGAATCAAGCCGCTCTCTGGCGTATAGCGCACCGCGTTGGAGACCAGGTTGCTGAAGATGCTCAGGACATCGCCCTCGTCTCCAAGTAGGAACAGCCCAGGCTGGACCGAAGTCTCGAAACGGTGACTGCCCTGTGACAAGGCACGCGCCTCGTCCACGACCCT
>JBOICL010000001.1:0-1535 GCA_050740055.1 Stenotrophobium sp. | reverse complement strand
ATCCAGCCGCTGCGCCAGCGCGCCAGCCTTCTTGCAGGCGATGGAGCCGGACCACCAGCCCGACGGGTAGATCACCTGCGGGAAGTGCAGCAGCGTGGTTTGCGCAAAGCCCGCATCGCGCATGGCCCGGTGCATTTCCGTGATCAGTTCCAGGTGCAGCAGCGGCGATTCGGACTGCTGCACCAGCAGGCCGTCTGGCGCCAGCGCCCTGATGCAGTCCAGATAAAACTTCTTGCCGAACAGGCCTTCCGCCGGGCCGACGGGGTCGGTGGAGTCGATGATGATGAGGTCGATGCTGCCGGGCCTGGCGTCCTTCATCCACTGGATGCCGTCGCCGAAGAACAGCGTCGCGCGCGGGTCGCCATTGCGCTCGCAGAGTTCGGGGAAATATTGTTCCGCGAGCCGCGTCACGCGCTCGTCGATTTCCACCTGCGTAGCGGATTTCACTTCCGGGTGCTTGAGCACTTCGCGCAGGGTGCCGCAGTCGCCGCCGCCGACGATGACCACGTTGCGCGGGCTCGGGTGCGAGTTCAGCGCCGGGTGCGACATCATCTCGTGGTAGAGAAAATTGTCGCGCGTAGAGACCATGGTGCAGCCGTCGATGGTCATGAGCTTGCCGAAGGTGGCGGTGTCCCAGATTTCAATCTGCTGCCAGGGCGTCTGCTCGGAATGCAGCTTTTTCGCCTTGAGCGAGAAGGCGGTGCCGGTCTTTTCGACGGCTTCGGTGAACCAAGTTTGATCGAGCGGCATGGATATCCCCTAAAATGCGGCGCGAGTATAAACGCACTCGGATGCAGTGCTAAGGGCTGAGTGCTGAGTGAGTGGCGCTTCTGCTTTTACTTAGCACTTAGCACTATCTTGGAACCCGCAATGACCTGGACTGCCGCCCGCGCGCTTGATCTCTACAACATCCCGCATTGGGGCGAAGGCTATTTCGACGTCGCGGCTAGTGGTCCCGCGAAAGGCCATGTCCTCGTGCGGCCTTTTCGCGAGCGCTCACCTGTCGCCATCGATCTCTATGAGCTGGCGCAGCGCCTGCCCAAAGAGGGCCTGCAACTGCCGGTGCTGCTGCGTTTCAACGACATCCTGCACGACCGCGTGGACGCGCTCACCGGCGCCTTCGCCGGGATGATCGCGGAACTGGATTACAAGGGCCGCTACATCGCCGTTTACCCGATCAAGGTCAACCAGCAGCGCAGCGTGGTCGAGGAAATCGTGCGCCACGGCGGCGCGCGCGTGGGGCTGGAAGCGGGCAGCAAGCCGGAGATGGCGGCGGTGCTGGGCCTCGCGCCCGCCGGCAGCGTTATCGTCTGCAACGGCTACAAGGACCGCGCCTATATCCGCCGCGCGCTAATCGGTCAGAAGCTCGGCCACCGGGTTTACATCGTCGTTGAGAAGCCCTCCGAACTGCCGCTGGTGATCGAGGAGTCGCGTAAGCTCGGTGTGGCGCCGATGATCGGCCTGCGCGTGCGGCTCGCCTCCATGTCCACCAGCACACAGCAGAACACCGGCGGCGAGAAATCCAAGTTCGGCCT